>DAIOTP010000018.1:0-6667 GCA_036751905.1 Cryomorphaceae bacterium | reverse complement strand
GAAGCAATACCAGCAGCGGTAAGCAAACTCACCATGGCCACTGGACCCACTGCAAGCTGCCGAGAAGTACCGAATATGGCATAGAGCACAAGTGGTACGGTGACGGCGTAAAGTCCATGTATGGGCTCCAGGCCTGCAAGCATGGCGTAGGCCATACCTTGCGGTATGAGCATGATGCCCACCGTAAGGCCAGCGCTCAAGTCACCGCTGAGCCAGGCCTTTTGGTAATTGGGTAGCCATTCGGCTATAGGAAAGTAACGCTTCAAAAATTGCTTCATGGGCACTTCCGGATTGTGGTATGTATACCAAAACGTTATATTGGGATTAAAGGTCGGCAAATGTCGTTAAACCGCCTGAAGTTTGGCGTGATACCCGTCACAAAGCCTTGGCCCATTCTTCAATACTGGCAAGTTGAAGCCAGAAGGCCATGTGGTTAGAGATACATGATCAAAGGCAAAGATCAGGAGGCCATCACAGCACACAGGTAAACCTACCAAGATGGTGCTGAGCCAAACTTGTCCGTAGACTTTAACATTTGGCTCAAACTCAACATTAGGTAATTGTATTTTTATTGTTAATTTTGCGTTAACTCTAATCCCGAATTTATAACTCAATGAAAAAAACCGCAGCAATGCCTAAGTTAGTCCTGTATCGCAAAAATGAGTGGGTAAACCTCACTGAAAAATACCGCATTTTTGTGAACAATCAGGAAATTGCTGCACTTGAACGCGGGAAAAAGAAGATACTCAAGTTGGAGGCTGATCAGCTCCAAATTCATGCTGAAATGGCAGGAGGTTACGCCAGCAAACCAAAAACGATCAAGGCCGAAAAAGGCGATACCATTGAGATGCATTGTTCAGGGTTCAGATTCCAGGCGCTGATATTGCCTTACTTCATTGTTG
Organism: Cryomorphaceae bacterium; assembly: GCA_036751905.1. Lineage (GTDB taxonomy): Bacteria > Bacteroidota > Bacteroidia > Flavobacteriales_D > Cryomorphaceae > T3Sed10-241. Next base: position 5,765 of record DAIOTP010000018.1, on the reverse strand, counting down.
TGATCAGCATTTTATCGTTTTTGCACGAAAACGCAGGCTGGTCATGGCTGTCAGGATTGCCTTTCATTGCTCCTGCTGCTGTTTACGCCTTTTATTTTTACGTGCTTTATCCGGAACGCAGCCTGAGGCTTGTTGTACACCATCGGAGTAGCCGAAGAAATAACTAACGGTTTATTTCGGCATCCCAGCCGCAATAGAGCAACCAACTTCGCAATTCCCTCAACTTTTCCTCAGGAATATCCAGAACAAAATCTACGCAGCATTTGCCGGTTTTTGGTTTAAGGTAGGCCAAGGGCAATCTGTGGCGCAACTGTTGTATCAATTTTTCAAGATGAGCCAGCTTTGGCTCCGTATTGATTCTCAATGTGTGCATCAGTTCATAGGTATTGAATGGAGAAGTTAAATTAATCCAATTAATCTACAAAGTCAACTGCAGCGGCAATGACAGTGCAATAAACACCATGGCCTTTTGGTATCTCCATCAAAACATCACAACTTTGTGAAATGAAAAAAACGATCATAGGCGCCGCAGTTATATGGGCCACCGCGATGGCTTCACCATATACAAATGCTCAATCAACTGTCGAGCTCATTCGTGCACAAGAGGCTTTCATGGAATTCCACCGTGCTGAAATGGATAGCCTGCGCTTGCTCACCGACTCCTTGAAGCTTGTAAACATCATGGAGCGGCTGGAGGAAATGGGCTGGCCCGGTACTGAGGGAGAATTGATAAAGCACAGTGCCATGGCCCTTGCTTATGATGAAGAACACGAGCAGCCCCGTTGGGTAGCCCACATCATACTCCGCGATGTAGCCACTGGCCGCACTACACGCACCAACGACTTCAGAACCGACCCAAAGGTGAGCACAGGCAGCGCCGAGCAGGCCGACTACTTTATTACCTGGGTTGATGATTCGGGCAAAAGACAATATGATGGATTCGGCTTCGACAGAGGACACCTGGCCGCCTCTGCCGATTTTCGCTGGAACCAACAAGCGCTGTCCGAGAGTTATTATTACAGCAACATGACCCCTCAGCGGCCTGGTTTCAACCGCGAATCATGGGCTGAGGTTGAGGATTTTGTCCGCGGATATGTCATTGAGAACAATACCGATGTGTACGTAGTAACAGGGCCGGTTTTGCACGAGAATTTGCCCAAGGTAAAGCGCAGCGTCAACAACGTGAGTATACCTGAGTACCACTATAAGGTTGCCTTTGATCCGGTGAATGAGCGCATATTTGGCGTTGTCATGCCAAACGAATTTTGTGAACAGCCTGTTGAAACATACGTGAAGCCCATCAGGGAGATTGAAGCACTTACAGGCCTTGACTTTTTCCCCAATATGGACAATGAACTTTCAGAGCGCCTTGAAACTACAGTAGACTATAAACCTTGGCTCCCACCAAGTCAACGCAATGATGCGCTGATGTTGAAACCAGATCAACTTGGCAAAAATCAATACAATACCCTGCAAGCTTATAAATTTGTAGACAGTAAAAAGAATGTAGAAATATGCGGCACAGTTGTGAGTACATTTAAATCACAAAAGGGCAACGTTTTCATGAATCTCGACAAGCGCTTTCCAAATACTGTTTTTACCGCGACCATATGGTCCCGCGATGTGCCCAATTTTAGCTACAATCCCGAAGTAGAATTGGCTGATAAGCGCATTTGCATCAACGGAAAAATTACCCTGCGCGATGGTATACCTCAAATGAATGCAAGTTCTGAGAAACAAATCTATTTTATGGACAATCCGTAATTCTGGGCTTGCAACTTTGAGCCTGGTGCGCGGCTGCTGTCTTTATGCCTAAGGGTTCAGCCGCGGTGGGGGTGGTATGATTTTGTTCATCTTAAGAATTTTTAATGAACGAAATCAAGAAAGTTTGTTTACTTTCGTTACTACCACTACTAAACCTATCAGCATGATACTAACTCCCCGTTTGGATGATGCGACACCTTCTAAATACGCGAAGGTGAACAAGTGTCGTTCCTCGGCTTTTTCGGATGAATCTGAATTCGAAAAGCCACACATAAATTATTTGGTACAACGAAACTGGTTCGAGGTACGCGATAAGCTGCGTGCCATGTACCCTTTGCTAACAGCAGAGGACGTGGCTTACGAACCTGGACGGAAAAACGAGATGATGCGACGAATTGAAGAAAAATTGGAGGTTTCGCCTGCCAAACTTCAAAGGATTATCGCACAATTGTAAGCGTTTGATCGACACGGATGGCCCGCTGATATCAGCGGGCTTTTTTTGCGCTGTAGTCCATATACCAGTCGAAATACTGTTTGGTGATCACCTCGGCCTCCGTTTTCAAATAATTGATGAAGGCTTCTGCAACAGGACTATGATTTTTGCCTCTTAACCAAATCAGGCTCCATGTTGTAGCAATGGGAAGTCCTTTTGCAGGAATAATTGTGAGGTCACCATTGCGTAATTCATTGCGAAGTCCTATGATCGGCATGATGGAATACCCTAGTCCTGCCATCACGGCCTGCTTAACGGCTTCATTGGAGGTGAGCTCAAGACGGCTACTGTTGGATACCTCCATTTTGTATAAATACCTTTCCATAGCGAGTCGGGTGCCGCTGCCTTGTTCTCTATAAATGAGGGGTGTAATTTCGAAGAATTCTTTTCCCAAAGCTTTTTGCCGCTTTCCGTAATTACCATGACCAACAAGATAGAGCACATTTGGAAGCAGGTCTAACTTCTCAATTTTTAGAGTTCCCGGCGGGATGGAAACCAAGGCAAAGTCAACTTCGTTGGCTTCAAGACTTTCAACCACACGGCTCTTGTTGGTTACATCCATTGATAAATTCACATTTTTACGCCGCTGTAAAAAGCCTGACAAAAAGTAGGGCATCACATACTTGCCTGTCGATACCACAGCAATTTTTAAGTCGCCTATAAGCTGACCCTTAAATGCTGCCGTTCTGTGATTGATACGCTCTACGCGCGTAATGATCTCCTGTGCCGACGCGGCTATCTCTTTGCCAAACTCAGTGATGTATACCTTTCGGTTCACTACTTCGAAGAGGGGAATATCAAATTGATTTTGGAAATTTTTCAACTGTATTGAAACAGCAGGTTGGGTAAGATGCAAGGCCTCTGCTGCTTTCGTAACACTCAACAATTCGGCCAATTTTGTAAATATATGGAGCTGATGAAGGGTATAATGCATAAACTTTAATTATGGTCTACATCGCGAAGATAAATACTACTGAATAAAAATCTTCACCCCTCTTTACAGGAAAAATAGAAAATCGCCTTTAGGAACGCAATTGCCCTTCCAAATGGAGATGGCACAGGGCCCGAAATTGTCAATGCCAGCTTGCACATCATGTGGCCACAAGCGCCAAACTTAAGCGGAGGAATAACAAGAATGGAAACGCTGTGCCTCTTATGAAATATTGTGCGCACCAGTGGAGAAAGCTGAAACACGGATCCAAAAAAAGTGGACCTCATCCATCTCGCTTGCGCAAACAATTGATCAACTGCGGGCATTGATTCAGTCAATCGGTTGACTGATTCAGATCAGACATTTTCATCCGCTTCAATGCGCTCAAGGCCTCCGTTACATGTTTTTCACTGTCTAGTAAAGCGCTGAACTCCATCTTGACGGTTCCATCCTGAGCAATTAAGTAGGTAACTCTGCCTGGCAAGAAACCAAGAGTCCGCGCAACCCCAAAGAGCTTGCGGATGCGGCCCGCAGGATCACTGAGCAAATAGTAGGGCAACTTGTGTTTTTCGCCAAACCGCAAATGAGAGCCAACACTGTCGGAACTCACTCCCACGACGGCGGCCCCTGCATCCCTAAATGCCTCGTAGCTGTCGCGAAATGCACACACCTCCTTGATGCAACCTGGCGTATTGTCCTTGGGATAGAAAAACAGAACTACGGGATGCTCCGCAAGCATCTTAGAAAGTACAACCTCTTCGTTGTACTGATTTTTGACAGAAAAATCTGGTGCTTTGTTTCCAACTTTCATATGCTAAGTTTATCACAAAACGACCAATTCTATCCGATGTTTAAGCAGTGTAAGAATCCTTGTACTTACTTCCATGGCGCGCAGGAATACAAGCCAATCCTACTTTGCTTATTTCGACTCCTGCAAGTTGAGCGCCCCTTCCTTGATCTCGTCCACCACATCCGGATCGAGCAAGGTCGAAGTGTCGCCAAGGTTGGACGTATCACCTTCGGCCACTTTGCGTAGGATGCGGCGCATGATTTTGCCGCTGCGGGTCTTGGGCAGGCCGCTCACGAACTGAATCTTGTCGGGCTTGGCAATTTTGCCAATCTGGGCCACCACCGCTTCCACAATTTCAGCCCTGAGCTTGTCGGGGTTGTCCGGTTTTTGTTTCGTGATCACGTAGGCGTATATTCCTTGCCCCTTGATGTCGTGCGGATAGCCTACCACGGCACTTTCGGCCACGATGCTGTCTTTGGAGTTGATGGCATCCTCAATCTCTGCGGTGCCGAAGCGGTGGCCCGATACATTGATCACATCATCCACACGGCCTATAATGCGGTACATGCCGTCCTCATCCCGGCGGGCGCCGTCGCCGGTGAAGTAGTAGCCCTTGTAGTGGCTGAAGTAGGTGTTTTTGCAGCGCTCGTGGTCGCCGTAGGTGGTGCGCAGCATGCTGGGCCAGGGGTATTTGATGGCGAGGTAACCTTCTTCATCGTTTCCTTCAATTTCATTGCCCTCCTGGTCGAGCAGCACGGGCTGAATGCCGGGCAGCGGATAGCCCGCATGGGCTGGCTTCATAGGACTGTGCGCGCCGAGGCCTGATATCATGATGCCACCGGTCTCCGTTTGCCACCAGGTATCTACTATGGGGCACTTCTCCTTGCCCACGTGGATGTGGTACCATTCCCAGGCCTCCACATTGATGGGTTCGCCTACGGTACCAAGCACCTTCAGGGTGTATAATCCGTAGCTCAACACATGATCCTCTCCTGCCGCCATCAAAGCGCGTATGGCGGTAGGTGCGGTATAAAACTGGTTCACTCCGTGCTTGTCGCAGACTTGCCAGAATCGGCCTGGGCTGGGATAGGTGGGCACCCCTTCAAACATCAGTGTGGTGGTGCCATTGAGCAAGGGGCCATACAATATATACGTATGCCCGGTCACCCAACCGATATCGGCGGTGCACCAGTAGATGTCGCTCTCACTGGGTTGAAATACATTGGCAAAGCTGTAACCTGCATACACCATGTAGCCACCACAAGTATGTACCACGCCTTTTGGCTTGCCTGTGCTACCGGAAGTGTAAAGGATGAAGAGCATGTCCTCACTGTCCATGGGCTCGGCGGGGCAGTGCGCGCTCACCTTTTCCATCTCTTCATGTATCCAGAAGTCGCGGCCTTCCTGCATTTGTACTGACCAACGCGTACGCTCTGCAACGAGCACCGTTTTTACGGAAGTGCAGCTTTTCAGGGCTTCATTCACCACGCCCTTTACGGGAATTTCTTTGGTACCCCGGAAGAGGCCATCGGCGGTGATCACCATTTTGCATTGGCTGTCGTTGATGCGGTCGGCGAGGGCGCTGGCGCTGAACCCGGCAAATACCACGCTGTGCACCGCACCAATGCGGGCGCAGGCGAGCACGGCAATCGAAAGCTCGGGAATCATGGGCATGTAGAGGGCCACGCGGTCGCCTTTGACAATACCTTTGGCCTTGAGCACATTGGCAAAGCGGCACACATGTTCGTGCAGCTCGCGGTAGGTATAGCGCACAAAGCGCTCTTTTG
>DAIOTP010000017.1:32432-36408 GCA_036751905.1 Cryomorphaceae bacterium | reverse complement strand
CGGCCTCATCCACGTGAGCGAAATGGCCGACCGCTACATCAGCGACCCCAACGAAATCGTAAAACTCGGGCAGCGGGTGAAGGTAAAAGTGGTGTCGGTGGATGTGGGAAGGAAGCGTATTCAGCTTTCGCTGAAACAGGTGCCTTGACCATGATGCCTTAAAAAGCTTGAGGACTTACTTTTTGAAGCCACATCATGGAGGAAGTATTCAAAATTGCGGCCTTTATCGCCCGCTAATTTTGCGCAAAGCGCTGCCAGACCATTACCAATTAATCACAAATTTGGCTGATGTCATAGGGTGTTTATTAATTTCATCTCCTGATGAAATCTGCTCAGGATATAGATGAACCATAAGCTGGAAATACTTGCCCGAATCGGTTTTGCCGCCAAAGGCACGGTGTATGGAATCATGGGCGCTTTGATTTTGATGGCCGCTTTCAATATGGGTCAGGACAAGCCGGGACTCCCGCAGGTGATGGATTTTCTCGATGATCAGTTACTCGGTAGATTCCTGCTGGTGGCCATGACCTTGGGCCTGGTGTGTTATGGGGTGTGGAAAATCATAGAGGGCATCAAGGATCCGGAGAGGAATGGTGACGACGCAAAGACGATCATGCTGCGGGCGGTCTTTGTGATCATTGGCATCGCCTTTTTAGGCCTGGCCGTGCTTGCCGGGCTACGGGCCATGGGTTCCGATTTTTTCGATACCAGTCAGGCAAGTGCCGACGAGGCAAAGCAATTTTCTTTTCTGGCCAGCAATACGGGGCTTATCCTTTTGGGGGTGGCCGGTGGAGTCACCGCGCTTATTGGCTTATTCCTTTTTGTAAAAGCTTACAAAGCAAAGTTTACAGATTCGTTTAAAGACCGCGCTATGGAAGATGAAAAGCGGCGCAAGATCATAAAAACCACTGCCAAAGTGGGCATGAGTGCCAGGGCATTCATCTTTTTGATCATGGGTTTTTTCTTGCTGCGTGCGTCGATTACCTCCGATCCGGAGGAGATAAAAACCGCAGAGGAGGTGTTCTCTTTTATTCAGGATTCACCCTATGGCTTTTGGTTGCTCGCCACGATGGGGGTTGGGCTATTGGCCTATGCCAGCTATATGGGCCTGCTCTCCAAGTACCGCAAGTTTGGCGATGGGGGTGGTGGTGAAAACTAATCTTTTTTGGATACCCCCTAAAATATTTAGCGCTTCAGGCTTATGTATTTAGCTTGGCATAGTGGAGAGCTGCCGGGAGGGTATACTTTTTCAGGGTCTATCTAAAAACCTATTCAGTTCAATTCCAATCCTCTTCAGCCTCTGTAGGTTTAAAGGTCTTGGAAGAATTGGCCAATAAAGCGTTAAGCTCTTTAAGTTCGGCATGGCTTAGATCGCGCCATGTTCCAAGCGGAATGTCGAGCTTGATGTTCATAATGCGCACGCGTTTCAGTGCTGTGACGTGATAACCAAGGTAGTCACACATGCGTCGTATTTGTCTGTTCAAGCCTTGGGTGAGGATAATCCGGAAGGTGTTTTTCCCTGATTGCTCAACAAAGCACTCCCTTGTCACAGTGTCGAGGATGGGCACTCCGGCCGACATTGCGCGTACAAAATCACGGTCGATAGGTCGGCTTACCGTGACGATGTATTCCTTTTCGTGGTTGTTGCGTGCCCGGAGAATTTTATTGACGATATCGCCATCGTTGGTAAGGAGTATCAAGCCTTCGCTGGGCTTGTCGAGCCGACCAATGGGAAATATGCGTCCGGGGTAGCTGATGTAATCGATGATGTTGTCTTTCTCAACGCCTGTATCTGTGGTGCATACGATGCCCACAGGTTTATTGAAGGCAATGTACACTGGAGCATCTTTATTGGTCTCAATCAATTTTCCATCCACCCTTACTTCATCACCCTGTACCACTTTGGTGCCCATTTCGGGCACTTTGCCATTGATGGTGACACGCCCCTGTTCGATCAGCTTATCGGCTGCACGGCGGGAGCAATAGCCGGTTTCGCTGAGATACTTGTTGATTCTGGTAGGTTCGGGCGTGCTCATGATGCAAAGTTCAGCAATTTTGCCGCAAGGCCAATAATGCACTTCTGGGTGGGCCAATGGCTGCACAGGAGCGCTGCGCTATGAATTTCATGACCTCAATTTGCTGAATCACAACGCCATTTCTTCTTTAATCGCCTTGCCCTCCTTCGCGCCTTCCGGGCCGATGTGGATCACACGGTTTGCCGAAGTATCGCGGAAGGTTTGGTCATGGGTTGTGAAAATAACCGTGCCCGGGTAGTCGATCAGGGCATTGTTAAAGGCAGTGATACTCTCCAGATCCAGGTGGTTAGTGGGCTCGTCGAGCAGCAGCATGTTGGGGCCCGCGAGCATGGCACGTGACAACATGCAGCGCACCTTTTCGCCCCCGCTCAGCACATTGCACTTCTTGAGTGTTTCCTGCCCGCTGAAGAGCATCTTGCCCAAAAAGCCGCGGATGTATACCTCATCCTTCTCTTCAGAATACTGCCGCAACCAATCGATCAGATTGTCATTGGTTTTAAAATATTTGTCATTGTCGTTGGGCACATAGGCGGGGGTTATGGTTTTGCCAAATTCCACCTCGCCGCTGTCGGGCTTCAGCTCGCCGTTGAGTATTTTGTAAAAAGTGGTGGTGGCCACGCTGCTCTCTGACTGAAGGCTGATTTTCTCACCCCGGCGCACGTTGATGTCCACATTTTTGAAAATCACTTGTCCATCAATACTTTTGCTCAGTCCACGCACATGCAGAATTTGGTCGCCGGCATCACGGCTTTGCTGAAAAATGATGGCCGGGTACTTGCGGCTTGATGGCTGTATGTCGTCCACATTGATTTTTTCGAGCAATTTCTTGCGGCTCGTGGCCTGCTTTGATTTACTCGCATTTGCGCTAAAGCGCGCCACGAATTCCTGAAGCTCTTTTTTCTTGTCTTCCGCTTTTTTATTTGCCGCTGAGCGCTGGCGCAATGCAAGTTGGCTGCTCTCATACCAGAAGGTGTAATTGCCGGTGTAGAGCTTAATTTTCGAAAAGTCAATGTCGATAATGTGGGTGCACACCGTGTCGAGGAAGTGGCGGTCATGTGATACCACAATCACCGTATTCTTGAAGTTGAGCAAAAAGTCTTCCAGCCACACGATGGTTTCCGCATCGAGGTCGTTGGTAGGCTCATCGAGGATCAGCACATCCGGGTTGCCAAAAATGGCCTGCGCGAGCAGCACCCGCACTTTCTGCGGGCCGCTGAGGTTCTTTACCTCCGTATGGTGCAACATTTCTACAATGCCCAGGCCGGAGAGGAGGGAGCCGGCATCGCTTTCGGCGTTCCAGCCGTCCATTTCTGCAAATTCGGTTTCGAGTTCACTCGCCCGCATGCCATCCGCATCGCTGAAGTCGGGTTTGGCGTAAATGGCATCTTTTTCCTGCATGATGTTCCACAGGCGCTTATGGCCAATCAGCACCGTGTTGAGCACCGATACGTCGTTGAATTCAGAGTGGCTTTGCTTGAGCACAGCCATGCGCTTGCCAGGCTCCAAATGCACCTGTCCGCGTGTCGGATCGATCTCGCCGCTGAGGATTTTCAGAAATGTGGACTTCCCGGCGCCATTGGCACCGATCACACCATAGCAGTTATCGCCATGAAATTTGAGGGTTACTTCATCGAATAGAACACGTTTGCCATACTGCAAGGCAAGATTTTGAACTTCAAGCACTGTATTGGGGGTTTTGCGGCCGCAAAGATAGGCATTCCAAGGCGGCATACCGCAGCCTTACATGTTAAGAAGCATGAAGCTTGTAAGCCAGAGGCTCTACCGATTCCAGCGTCTCGCTGGAATCGCTTATTCTGGCCTCTGGCCATTTCAATCATTGCACTACATCGTTACATGCCAAAAAAGAAGCTTGTGAGCCTGAGGCTCCATGAATCCATGCCAGCGAGAAGCTGGCATGTGCTGCCGCCGATTCCAGCGTC
>DAIOTP010000017.1:19984-32332 GCA_036751905.1 Cryomorphaceae bacterium | reverse complement strand
TCCATGAATCCATGCCAGCGAGAAGCTGGCATGTGCTGCCGCCGATTCCAGCGTCCCGCTGGAATCGCTTGTTTTGGCCTCTGGCCGTTTTAAACATTGTACTACTTCGTTACATGCCAAAAAAGAAGCTTGTGAGCCTGAGGCTCCATGAATCCATGCCAGCGAGACGCTGGCGTGTATAGCAGAAGCAACATTCCCCCCGTTACCGACGTTTTACTCTTATGCAGTCCTGGCGCCTCCGTGTAGTTGCTTTTGGCGCAAGCCTTTACGGCAAATTAAGCCATACGACCGCAGTGCTCGCGCTGGCACTCGTCCTGGGCGCCTGCAGTGATGACTCCGGGCCTGATAATTTTGCTGAAAAGCACATGGATGTAAAAGTGACGGCTTACAATGCAGTGCCATGGCAAACCAAAGTCCTCAACCCCGACATAGCCGCCTGGGGTGATACCCTCAAAGAGGGCATGAAGGCCATCGCCGTATCGCGCGATTTGCTGCGCCTTGGTCTCGTGCACGGCACTCCAGTGCGCATCGATGGGCTGGAAGGGGAGTACCTCGTACTCGACAAGATGAACCAACGCTACACCCGCCGCATCGACATCTTTATGGGGCTCAATGTAGACTCGGCCCGCTCCTGGGGTGTGCAGCCCCGACGCATTTACTGGAAAGTAGAGCGCGAAAGCAAGTACGACAAGCGCTATCAGTACGCCCCGCCCGATACAGCGATTGTAAAGTAGTGCGTTTACTTGCTTCGCCGGGTGAGTTCACTGCACCAAAGTTTGGTATAGACAGGTGTTTCAGGTTTTCACTTCTCACTTTCCAACTTTCCAACTTTCCAACTTTCATACTTTCATACTTTCAACTTTCCAACATTCCAACTTTCATACTTTCAACTTTCCAACTTTTCACCTACTTTTGTGTTGTTCGATGTACCTACATATAATTTTAAGCCATGGAGCACAACAACAACAACCTACGGCGCAGCTTCCTCACCAAACTCGGTGCAGGGCTTGGTACCCTGCTTGCCCTTCCATTTGTAAGCGCGGCACGCAGCTTTCGCGAAAATGTGGAAGCAGCCAATGCCCCACAACGCACTGCCATCAAGTCGGTGAAGCGCATGGGCTTTCAATGGCCCACTTCCGATCCTTTCCTGTTTTGCGTGCACCATGAAGACAAATTTCCGAAAGGCAACACCAAAATGGGCCCTGCCGAAAGCATGGCAGGCCGCTCTTTGGGCGACGACTTCATCATCAAGGACGGCTACCGCATGTACCACGGCAAGGTGGTGCCAGGCTTTCCGGGCCATCCGCACCGGGGCTTCGAAACGGTGACTGTGGTACGCGATGGGGTGGTGGATCACGCCGATTCCCTTGGTGCTGCAGGCCGCTACGGCTACGGCGATGTGCAGTGGATGACCGCAGGTAAGGGGGTGCAGCATTCTGAAATGTTTCCCCTGCTGCACGAGGACAAGCCCAACCCCATGGAGCTGTTCCAAATATGGCTCAACCTTCCCGCCAAGAGCAAAATGGTGGATCCACACTTTAAAATGCTCTGGGGCGAGTCCATTCCCAAATACACCCACACCAATGCCAGCGGAGCCAAAACCTTGGTGGAAATCGCCGCCGGTACCATTGGCATGATGAAGGCGCCCGCGCCGCCCCCAAACAGCTGGGCCGCCGACCCCAGCAACGATGTAGCCATCTGGAACATCCAAATGCAAGCCGGTGCTTCGTGGACCCTCCCCAAGGCCGCGCGCGGAATCAACCGCACGCTGTACTTTTATGTAGGCGAAGGGCTCAGGATCAATGGCCGCAGCATTCCCAAGTACCACGCCATCGAAGTGGAAGCCGATATGGACATTGCTTTGGAAGCGGGGAGCTAGGACCTGCGCATCCTTTTGCTACAAGGAAAGCCCATCGGTGAAGAGGTGATTCAGTACGGCCCATTCGTGATGAATACCAAGGAGGAGATTCAGGAAGCATTCGATGACTTTCACCGCACCCAGTTTGGCGGATGGCCCTGGCCGCGCCGCGACCAGGTGCACGAACGCAGCCTTGGACGTTTTGCAAAACATGCGGATGGTACCCGTGAACTAAAGGGCTAATGCAGCGCTCACTGCCCTACCTCAATGTATAGCGGTGCTCCAGGCCCAATGGGCAGTTCAAAATAAATCCAAATGCTCAGCAAGATGGCCCAGCCAATCAGAAATACAATAGAATAGGGGAGCATGGTGCTGATCACCGTTCCGATGCCGGCTTTTTTGTCGTAGCGCTGTATAAATGCCACAATCAGCGCGAAGTACGACATCATGGGTGAGATGATGTTGGTAACGCTATCCCCCACGCGATAAGCCACTTGTGTAAACTCTGGCGAGTAACCAAGTAGCATGAACATGGGGATAAATACGGGTGCCATGATGGCCCATTTTGCGGAAGCAGAACCCATCACAAGGTTAATGGCCGCGGCCACCAACACAAACGAAAGCATCAGCGGGATGGGCCCAAGCCCCGATGACTTCAAGCCCTCAGCGCCTTGCACTGCCACGATGAGCCCCAGATTGGTCCAGTTGAAGTAGGCCACAAACTGCGCCGCAAAAAATACAAGTACAATGTACGAGCCCAGTGTTTCCATGGCTTTGGACATGCCTTGCATCACATCTGAATCGTTTTTAAAAGTACCCGCAGCGATGCCATACGCGATACCCGCCAGCGCTGCACTGAGAAAAATCATGGCCACAATTCCCGACATAAATGGTGACTTGAGGATGTCACCATTGGCCGAGCGGAGAAACCCATCTGCTGGAATGAGTCCCCAAAGCACCACGCCAATGAAGAGCAAAATGGACATGCCCGCCCAGAGCAAGCCGCGCTTTTCACTGGGGGCCAGGCCCCGCAGTTCTTCCGGCTTTTCCTCTCCATCGTACACCCCCAGGCGCGGCACCACCAACTTTTCTGTAGTCCAGGTACCCAAAGCAGCAATCAGGAAAGTGCTCACAAACATGAAGTAATAATTGCAGGCCGGATTTACCACATACGTGGGGTCGATGATGCGGGCGCCTTCCTCCGAAAGTCCGGCCAGCAGCGGGTCGATGGTGCCGAGCAGCAAGTTGGCGCTATAACCTCCTGATACCCCTGCGAAAGCCGCAGCAAGCCCGGCCAATGGATGCCTGCCTGCCGCAAGGAAAATCACTGCCGCCAATGGCACGAGCAGTACATAGCCCACCTCGCTTGCGGTGTTGGAAATCACCCCGGCAAAAACAATCACAAAGGTGAGCAGCTTCTTCGGAGAGCTCAATACCACAAGGCGCAGTACCGTGCCGATGAGTCCGCTGCCCTCGGCCACCCCAATACCAAGCAAAGCCACAAGCACTGTACCCAAAGGCGCAAATGCGGTGAAGTTGGTCACCATTTTGCTCAAAATTAAGTCGAGCCCTTCACGGGAAATGAGGTTGAATGGTTCGATGAATTCACCGGTGCCCGGATGCACCACCGCCATGTCGAAAAAGCTGACGATCCATGAGAGCACCACTACACCGATGGCGAAGAGCGCGAAGAGGGTGGCAGGATGGGGAAGGGCATTGCCTACCTTTTCGACGAAATTCAGAAATATATCTACCGCTCCGCGGCGCTGAGTGGGTTCAGCTTGCATAAAAGATGATCCATATTAATTTGGGGCGGCAAAGTACAAAAAGCGCGCATCAACCAAAGGACAAAGCGCAGCAATGGCTTTCTGGCGCTTGGGTTGATGCGCGCAATATTATGGTATTCAAATGCTTAACGAATTACAAGCTTTTCAATTTTGCGGTGGTCGTCGGCTTGAATTTCCATGAGGTAAATACCACTGGCCAGCTGCCCCACCGCAAGCTGCCTGCTGCCTTCAAAGAGCTGTTCCTGAGCAACAAGCCTTCCATCCATGCCGTAGATGCGCAATTGGGCGCGCTCTACCCCGTACATCATGACCTGAATTACGTCGGTTGCGGGATTCGGATAGCTCTTAAAGTCAAAAGGACTTGTTGCCAAAGTACTTGTAGGAGCGGTACCTGCACATATTCCACCGAAGAAATTCCAAATTTCGGCGCTCGCATTGATGTCTTGGTTCGTGGGATTCAGGAAATCGAAGAAACCTCCTGAAGGTGATCCTGGCCATGTGTGGCCACCACCGGTTACTTTGTAAAAACGCCCCTGCAGTCCATTGTTGCAACCCATCACGGTAGCATATTCCACAGTGCTGAAATCGAGGGCAGGGCTGTTGGGCACACTTGTAAAGCCCACATTGTTGCAGTTGTTCTTTTTACGCCACAACCTGAAAATATTCTCGACAGGCAGAAATTCTCCGAAAGTGGCTGCGGCTACTGTTCCGCCATTGTAAGGCACCACCAAATCAGAAGTGCCGTGTATTTGCATAAATGGCACAGTGATGTTGGGGAGGCAATTGCTTGCAAAATTGCTGGTTACAGTGCCTGTTACCGATGCGAAGGCCCTGAACACGTCGGGTCGTTCGCAGCCCAGCAAGTAGCTCATCATGCCGCCATTGCTCATGCCACATACGTAGGTGCAGCTTGGGTCGAAACCATTGGTGGCGGTCAAATCCTGAGCGAGGTTGGAGAGAAAGCCGATATCATCCACAGTTTCATTCGGAAAAAAAATGTTCCAGAAATTTGTACCGCTCGCATCCTGCGTGCCTTGTGGATAGCACACTGCAAAGCCATTGGCATCGGCTATGGCATTCATGCCATAAGCTGCTTGTACAGCCGCGGCAGTGCTGGTGTACCCATGCAGCAGCATCACCAGCGGGGCTTGCGGTGGTAGGTTATCGGGTGTGTAGAGTATGTAGGATCGGTTGATGCCATCATGCACATAGGTAAAGGAGCTGCCTTGTGCAAATGCCTGGGCCGTAAGCAAGATAAACGAAACTAGGGTAAATAGATTTCTCATTATTTCATGGAATTGATTGAGTGCCCAAGTTATAATTTTCTCGCCGTATGGGCAAGGCTTATGCCTCAGGCTTTGTATGTTTCCAGCGTCGGTGGCTCCACAGCCATGGGGCAGGGTCGCGCTCAATGGCGCGTTCAAGTGCGCGCACATGGAGCTCTGTGAGGGCATGGGGAGGCAAGCTGCGTGGATCATCGCTCAGCAGTTCGAAGCGCATTTCATATCGGCCGCGGGCTACTTTGTAAATGTCGAAAAACACCACGGCCATGTTGAGTTTGGTCGCCATTTGTTCTGCGCCCAGATACACAGGGGTATCCTGATTTAAGAAGCGGGTCCAATAGCGTATTTTATCCTGTTGTGGACTTTGATCGGCGAGGAAATACGTCATGGTAATTTCGCCGTTCTGTGCTTCGCGCATCAGGGTTTTGAAGGCAGCATTGGTAGGCACCATGAGCACACCGTACTTGGACCTGAGGTGGTTGATAAGCCCGTCAAAGTGTGGATTTTTGATGGGTTTGTAAATGGCCCATACCTTGTGCTGCACCACCGATGGCAGGGTGCTCAAATACTCCCAGTTGCCGTAATGGCCCAGTATGCCGGCCACACTTTTGCCTTGCGCATAAAGTTGATGCAGTACTTCGGGATTTACGAAGTGGTAACGCTTCATCACTTCTTCGGCGCTCCGGTGCAGTGGGTACATCCACTCGAAGAAGCTGTCGCAAAAATGTCGATAGAATTCGCGCTCAATTTCGCGTAAAGCTTCAGGTTCCTTTTCGGGAAATGAACGCTCAATGTTCTGGCGGACCACTTTTTTGCGGTAAGCGACCACATAGTATATCAGGAAATAAAGCAAGTCGGAGACGATGAATTGTACCCGCAAAGGCAGCCAGGCCAAAAGCCACAACAAGCTATAAACGATGAGGTAAAGTATGCGCTGCATGCTGCGCGCAAAGTTAGAAAGAATTGCTGCCGGGCATGTATATTTGTCAGCAATCACATAGCCCTAAAAGCAATACACGGCCCAGCAAGGGGAAATGATACCTTTGTGCAGCTTCGAGCACGCCCATGCAGGACAAAAAAAACAACATCATCGACGGTGAGGACCTGCTCCTCCTTTGGAAATTTGTAGCGCGCAATGCCTTACTTATAATCATATTTCCAATTCTCGCAGTGGTTTTTGCATATTTCTACACCCATCGGCTTCCTGAGGTGTATGGGGCCAAAACGGAAATACTGCTGGGTACAGGTGCAGGCAACGAGTACCAAAGCCAAATTTTTACAGGCCTTACAGGTTATGGGGGGCAGGTGAACAAAATCACCAATCAAATCAGGGTTCTGCAATCACATGATTTGGTATCCAGAACTTTAGATAAGCTGGATTTTCAGGTGTCCTACTACATTGTGGGAAGGGTCAAAACCACAGAAATTCCATTGATCGATGCCTTCGATGTCGATATCAGGCTTTTTGACATGGAGGGCGAACGGCTTTACGGCGTGCCTTTTGACGTGCGCATTTTGAATGAAAATGAATTTTCGCTCGGCTTCTCCATAGGCCGCAAGCGTGTGGACCGAACGCACCGATTCGATGAGGACATTGTGGAGAATGAGTACCTCTTGCGGGTGAACCGCAATCAATACATCAGCCAATCCACCTTCGAACGCCTGATGGACAATGACTACCGCTTTGTGGTCAACAGCAAAAACCATCTTGTATACAAGTACAAATCGGCATTGAGCATCAACAACGAGGAAAAGACGAGCATCATTTCCATTTCAGTGAGCGATGGGCTCGGTTCTAAAGCCAAAATGTTTCTCGACTCTCTGTCCAAAACGTACACAGATTATACCATTCAGGCCCAAATCGACCTCAACGAAAATACGCTTCAATATATCGACAAGCAGTTGCAAGGGGTTGCAGGCATCATTGACTCCATCGAGACCAATCTCGAGAATTACAAGGAGCAAAAGGACATTTTGGATTTGAGCAGGGAGCAAACCGAATTTTTCGAAAAGCTGCTGGAATTCGAAACCGAGAAGCGGCGTATGCACATGAACCTTGAAACGCTCAACTCCCTCGAAGACTACCTGCTCAACAAAGGTGATGAGCGTTTGCTGCCACCAGCACTCTATATCGTTGACGATGAGTACCTGCGCTCAGCACTCAGTGAGTTGTACAATTTGGAAGTGCAGCGCTTGCAATCCTCATACGATGTGCGTGAGGGCAGCCCCCGTGATAACCGCGCTACACAGAACATGCAGGCTTTGCGCGCCAACATCATGGTGTATATCAATAACCTGCGTAAAGCTATCCGGGATCGCATCGGTGATACGGAAAGGGAAATAAAATATTATGAAAAGCTGCTGCGTAAGCTGCCGGAATCGCAGCGGCACATCCTCAACATTCAGCGCAACCTGAGCGTGAATGAGGAAATGTACGTGTACCTGCTCGAAAAGAAGGCGAACACCATCATCGCGAAGGCCGCTATTGTGCCGGAGGTAAGCGTGATTGAGGTGGCACGTGGTATGGGCGTAGTAGGTCCCGACAAGGCGAGAATCATGTATTTTAGTATCGCTGTGGCCTTGGTTCTGGCTCTGGCCATAGGCTTTGTGAGGAGTACTTTCTTCGAGCACATACAAAATACGCGCGAGCTGAAGCAGCTCAGCAAGCTGGCAGTTTTGGGGGGCATACCCCGCTGGGAAACCCAGAATGAGGAGCGCTTCGTAGTAGCGGAAAATGCCCGCAGCAATGTGGCCGAGAGTTTCAGGGGCGTACGCACCAACCTGCAATACTTCAACAAGGGCATCGACAACAAGCTCTTGCTCTTTACCTCTTTGCACCCGGGTGAGGGAAAGACCTTCTGCTCGGTCAATACTTCTTCCATCATAGCGAGTGGCCACAAAAAGGTGGTGTTGCTCGATTTCGATATGCACAAACCCAAAGTGCATACGGCATTGAAAATGAGCAACGAATCCGGCTTATCCACCTACCTTACCGGGCGTGATCTACTCGATCGTGTCATTCGACCCACAGGGCATGAAAATTTTGACGTAATCACCGCCGGCCCCGTTCCACCCAATGCGTCTGAATTGGTATTGAGCCCACGTTGTACCGAGTTGTTCAGCATTTTAAAAGAGCGCTATGATATGATTATCATTGATACGCCGCCACTTATGCTCATATCCGATTCGATGGTGCTTATGCGTTACGTAGATGTAGTCATGTTCGTGCTCAACACCAGCAAAGCTACGCGAGGGGGCGTAAAATACCTCGAAGAGATGATCGACGCCAACAAAGTCAGCAACGTAGCCCTTATTCTCAACAACATCAAAAACAAACGCTGGCGCTACTATTACAGCCGTTACGGCTACCGATATGGCTACGGTTACGGTTATGGATACGGTTATGGCTACGGACAGGAACCCACCAAATGAAGCGCATGCTTGCTTTCCATGATGCACCGGTTGCAAGCGGGGATGCAGGTTGGGATTTAGACATTACCCCGTCTCCAGCTTCCGCAAAATTGAGGTGGAGCGAACTCTTTCAATACCGCGACCTGTGGTTGCTCCTGGTGCGGCGCGATTTTGTAACCTCCTATAAGCAAACCATTCTCGGACCCGCCTGGTTTTTGTTGCAACCCTTGCTGCGCATCGCCATCTTTTACATCATCTTCGCCCGTATAGCGGGGGTTTCTACTGATAGCATTCCGCCCCTGCTCTTTTACCTCACTGGATTGGTTTTCTGGGAGTTCTTCGCATCTTCACTGCGCCGCATCGGCGATACTTTTTTAGAAAATCAACACATTTTCGGAAAGGTATACTTCCCGCGACTCATTATGCCGCTCTCGGTGCTCAGCTCGGGCTCGATGAAGATGGGATTGCAAGCCCTGCTCTTGCTGGCGTTTTGGATTTATTATGCTGCAGCAGGTGCCCCTATAGCGGTCAACTATGCCCTTATATTGCTGCCGGTTTACGTATCCATCATTGCGGCGATGGCCATGGGTGCCGGACTTATTTTTGCAGCACTCACGGCAAAATACCGGGACCTGAAATTTTTGCTCGATACGGCAGTGCAATTGCTCCTATACCTCACTCCGGTGCTGTACCCCTTGAGCCTCGCTACCGGCAAGTACAAGCTGCTGCTCCTCGCCAATCCACTGACGGGCGTAATGGAAGCCATCAAGTACAGCCTTTTAGGAACGGGTACTTTTCAGTGGGCTTACCTTGCTTACGGCGCGACCATATCTCTGCTGGTATTGCTTGCAGGGATATGGGCATTTGGCAAGGCGGAACGCAACTTCATTGATACAGTGTAAGATGGCAAGGGAAGTACTGCAAATAAGCGCCCTTGGAAAACGCTACCGCTTAGGCATGGTTGGGAGGGGATCTCTGTCTCAGGATCTGGCTCGGCTATGGCGTGGTGCTTTCAAAGCCAGCTCATTGCAACCTTCATCTGCCAATGATTTTTGGGCGCTCCAGCATGTATCTTTCAGCTTGCACGAGGGGGAAGTATTGGGCCTTATCGGCAAAAATGGCGCCGGTAAAAGCACCCTGCTTAAATTGTTGGCCCGCATCACAGCACCCACAGAGGGCCGCATCAAGGCAAGGGGACGCATAGCCGGACTGCTCGAAGTGGGCACAGGCATGCACCCGGAGCTCAGCGGCCGGGAAAATGTATACCTCAATGGTGCCATTTTGGGCCTGAGCCGTGAGGAAGTGGCCCGCCGTTTCGATGAAATAGTTGATTTTTCGGGCTGTGAGGTGCACATCGACACACCTGTAAAGCGCTACAGCAGTGGCATGAAGGTGCGTTTGGGTTTTGCTGTGGCCGCATTTTTGGAGCCTGATATTCTGGCCATTGATGAGGTGCTTGCGGTGGGCGATGCAGCTTTTCAGCAAAAAGCCATTGCGCGCCTGCAGCAGGTGTGCGCGGATACAGGCCGCTCGGCGATTTTCGTAAGCCACAACATGGCCTCCGTGCGCAACCTCTGTTCAAGGGCCATATGCCTTGAGCAAGGCAAGGTAGCCTATGATGGGGCTACGGAGGATGCCATTGCAGCTTACCTCGGCTATGGCAGTGCGGGGATAGTACAGCGCCGGGTATGGCCTGCTGAGCAGGCGCCTCGCACGGAATTGGCTCAGGTGCACTACGCCGGTATAAGTTGTTTAGGGAAAGATGCTTCGGCTCCTTTGAGTATAGCCGATACGCTCAATTTTGAGCTCGGGCTGGAGTGCTTTGAAGAAGATTGCCAACTCGATTGTACCCTGCAGGTGTACAGTGACAGCGGCGTATATTTGGCCAGTTCCGGGAGTTTGTATTTTGAAGATGCCGCCACCAAGCGGAAAGGAAAACGGATCACCTTTCAATGTACCATTCCGCCGAATTACTTCAACCAAGGTGTATACCGCTTCAATGTGCTGCTCGTGGTGGGCGGTCGCAGCAGCCACTTGTTGCTTGAGGATGTGCTGAGGGTGAGCTTTGGGCCGCCCTCCCGCAATCCGGAGCTGTGGATGGGCACGCCACGCGGTCACCTTTTGCCCGGCTGGAAGTGGACCCGTTCCGTACAGGAATAACTGTGTTCAGTACGGTTGTATTTAGGCTATTGCCTCTACTTCAAGCTCTTCATAGCTCCACTTTTTGCTGATCTGTCCATTTTCGAGTTCGAGAATGGTATCACAGTGCCTGAGGGTGGTGAAGCGATGCGCTATGATGATCAGCGTGAGCCCAAGGTTTTTGAGCTCAAGGATGGTGTCGTTTATTTCCTGTTCGGTTTGAATATCAAGGGCTGAGGTGGCCTCATCAAGAATGAGCAGCTCTACCTTGTGGTACAGTGCCCTTGCAATCACGACGCGCTGTTTTTGTCCTCCACTCAAGTTTTTTCCGTACTC
This sequence comes from Cryomorphaceae bacterium, assembly GCA_036751905.1. GTDB lineage: Bacteria > Bacteroidota > Bacteroidia > Flavobacteriales_D > Cryomorphaceae > T3Sed10-241. The sequence goes on along the minus strand of DAIOTP010000017.1, from coordinate 21,518 downwards.
ATCAACTTCCACATCATTGGGGTCGCGGCCGAGGGTATAATCATGTAATCGAGCATGTTGTATGCTCCATGCAAGTCGCTCATGGTCTACGTGTTCAGGCTTTTCGCCAAATGCTACATTTGCCGTAAGGCTACCCCGCACAAGAAAGTGCGACTGCTGTACGTAGCCTATGTAGGTGCGCCAGCTTAACATATTGCGCTTACTTAGCGCTACATCATCCACGAGGATGCTGCCTTCATCGGGTTGGTACAATCCCAGAAGCAAGTGCGCCAATGTGGTTTTGCCTGAGCCGGAGCGGCCTATGAAGCCCACAGTTTGCCCTTTGGGAATGCGCACGTTCAAATTTTTAATTATAGGATCATTTGGTTGAAAACCAAAGCTTACATTGCTGAGCTGAATGGATGATGTAAAGGTGAGGACCTCAGCGCCTTCCTCTTTCTTGATATTGGCCTGCATGGGCGGTCTGAATATCTCGAAAAGGTAGCCGTGGTGATCGAGATTCATCAAAGCCGGAATCACTTTGCCAAGCGAAGGAATAAGGCGGTATGAGGCCGTGAGGTATACGGTGAGTATAGGGAGCACCAACTCAGGCCTGTCGCTGATAAAAAAGCCGTAGCAAAAAATCAGAAACAGCCCCATCATGGTAAGTACTTCAAAAAGCTTGGCGGGCATGATGCTGAGCACAGTTACTTTTTTTCCTATGTTGTTCAGTGATTTAACCTGCTTGCTGAACAAGCCAAGGATATACTTTTCTTTGTTACGCACTTCAATGTCAACAAACCCAAATATGGCCTGGTAACTGATTTCTTGCAGGCGCCATGTGAGTTCGTTTTGCTCACGTCCGTAGGCCGCTATGCGCCGCTTCACCATTTTGTGAAAAATAAATGCAGCAGGTACAAGGCTCAACACAAGAAGGCCAAATACTGTGAGGTTGTAGGCCGCGATACCCGCTACTATGACCACGAGTACCACAAGTTCTGATATGACGAGGAGCACCTGCATGATGATAAATCGCGAAAATTGCTGCGGATTGGTGTTGAGCTCTCTGATCATTTCACTGCTGTCGCGCTTGCTGAACTCAGCATAAGGGAGGTTGAGCAGGTAAGTGAGGGTGCGGGTGGTGATGTGCTCCGCCATATCGAAGCTGAAAGATGCTTGCCTGTATTGGCTCCAAATGATGAACAAAGAGCGAATGATGAAAAAGAACAGGGCCGACAGAAACAGCGCAAGTGTAAACATGCGGGGCTCAGCGATGCCGGTGAATGTGTAGACGGCATAGAGCAGTTCACTTTCGGTGAGTAAGGCGGGCTTGAGCACAAGGGCAATAACAGGAAAGAAAACCGCCAAACCAATCACGTCCATAGCGCTTGTAAGCAGGATGACAAGCAATAACTTGAACAGCCTGCGCGTACTCTCCTTCGGGAGAATGTCGCGCAATTGATTGAGGGTATGTATAAATGAGGTTAACAAAACAGCCTTCGTTATAGCGTCTACTGCAAAAATACGTCATTTTGCTGTGCTGCGGATTTATATG
>DAIOTP010000017.1:15471-19884 GCA_036751905.1 Cryomorphaceae bacterium | reverse complement strand
GTTTCTTTATCGGATGATAGTACGAAGGCATGGCTGTTGTCAAGCAAGCTGCGCAGCTGATCCCTGTTTTGAAAGCGGAGAATGTGCACGTGTTTTTGCAGTGATAGTTGTGCTACCAAGGCCAACAATTCTGTGCGCAGCTCCCCATCACCGGCTATGGTGAGGCTGGCATCGAGCTGGCTTTCGGCGATGGCCTTCGCGAATGAGCGGATGAGCAGCTTCTGGTTTTTCACTGGAACCATCAGTGCCACATTCACAAACTTGAAAGGGGGCTTGGAAGGCCGCTCAGCGGGTACTTTAAACAGTTCGCTTCCCAGGTAATTGTGAAGCACCTCGAATTCGCAATAGAATACCCCTTGATAATGTGAGGCATAGTGCGCTGAAGGGGCAAAGCGTCTTTGGGCACTTTGCACAAAAGCAGTCAAACTTGCCACATCTTCAAAATCGTTGGTGCAGGGCAAAAAACCGGCATTGATGTAGGAAGAATGCTCTTTGAACCAATAGGGTATGCCAAAATGCGCTGACAAAGCGCTGGTGATGTAGGTATAGTCGAATACCCCGTGGTGAAAAATGAAATCAGGCCTGCCTTCCGCATCGATGTATTTGGAGACCCGTTGTATGGCTTTACGCCGAATGTGCTCAAGTCTTCTTTTTCGGCTATCGCCATACAGGCGCAGCGGTAAAGGGTGCACGCACAAATTGTCCAACATCTTGATTGACGGATGGCGCCGGTAGTTCAATACCTTCTTGCCTCGCAACTTTGCGCGGAGGTAATTGCCCGAGGTTACCTCTTCGCTGAGCAGGTTCACCACACGCACGCCAGAGACTTGCAATGCCATAATGAATTCTTCCATAAACGTACCCGAAGAGCTGTGCTCTGTGGGATACCATGAAGAAATCATAAGTACATGTGGCTTAGATTCTACTTCACCCAAAAGTGTACACTTATCGTAAAATTAGCTTGCTGAAAACCTTGGGTTCAAAAGTAATCCATTCTTTAATATACCTGCACAAGCTGTCCTTTGTTTGATTTCAGCGCCGAATGGGTAGAGCACCGCATTTTTTGCACCTTTGCTTTATGGCGTATTTTACACAAGCGCAATTGGAATCCATGGGCTTTGCATCCTTGGGCGTGGGTGTGCGTATTTCGCTCAAAGCGAGTATATACAATCCTGCAGCCATACATGTGGGCAGCCATGTGCGCATCGATGATTTCACAGTGCTCAGCGCTGGGAAGGGTGGGATAGCCATTGGCGACCACGTTCACATTGCATGCTTTTGTGGTATTTTTGGCAGGGGCAAGGTGGTGTTGGGGCACTTTTCAGGTCTATCATCCCGTGTGGTGATTTACAGCTCCACCGACGACTACAGCGGCGATTTTCTCACCAATCCTACGGTTCACGAAGTTTTCCGAAATGTGCACAGCGCCCCGGTGAGTTTGGGCAACCACGTGATCGTGGGCACAGCGTCTACTATCCTGCCCGGTGCTGACTTGGGCGAAGGATGTGCTGTAGCAGCACACAGCTTGGTCACGAAGTCATTTGAGCCTTTCAAGCTTGTAGGAGGTGCCCCGGCGAGGGTGATCAAGCCAAGGAGTGACGTATTGCTTATGCTCGCCAAAAAGCAAAGAACCCATGGCGATAAGTGATTCTACCACACGTTTATACCTTGCAAGCCAACTTGCTGCGCACGGGATTGGCGTACATTTTGAGTAACCATTGGAAATCTTCTTCTGCGTGTAGTCCCGCCTCTTGGAGCCTCCGCCTGCATAGGCGCTCAAATTCTTCGGGGCTTTGGCCTTCATACTCGGTTTTCATCTCGTAATCACCCTCACTGATGTAATAGGCCATGTGGTTGCTGGGCCAAAGTGTGTAGAGGTTGATGATTTGCCTGTCGATGATTTCGCCAAGCATTTTGAGCTTGTCATTGAGGTTGGGATATGAGGCCAGCACTTCAAGATCATCTTCATTGAGCGTGCGGCCTATTTGGAGGGCTATACGCCCTTTGTTGCCAGTGAGACCTGTGAGTATACTGTGGTAATCCTCATCAGGGCCTTTTTCATATTTTTCATCCCGGCTCACGGCCTTCAGTTCGCGTATTTTCAACACGTCACAAGGATCATACTCGTACGAAACGGCCACCGGAGTCACCATTAAATCGCGGATGCAATGCCTAAGGGGATCCTCACAACTTATGCTGAGCATCTTGAGCAATCCAGGCTGGGTTTTGTCCAATCCATCCTTGGTACGTCCCTCGCGCTGTGCGATCCATATGCTGGAGTGCCCTTCGCAAATATTGTATTGTATGTATTTGCTCAAGCGCACACTATTTTCATAAAATTCTCTTGCCGCGGCATTGCGCAATACCACAAAGTTCTTGTTGAGCTTGGTCAGGTCGGTAATCAGCGGGCTGGTAAGGAGGTTGTTGCCAATTGCAGTTTGTGTGGTCTTGTGTCCACCCTCCAGCAGAAATATATTGAGTAGCGCCGAATCAAGTATAATGTCGCGGTGGTTGGATATAAACAGGTAGCACTCGCCCGCGGTAATGTTCTCCATGCCATGCACTTCGATGCTGTCCGAGGTGTTCTCCACCAATTTGCGCATGGCAGGCCTTGCAATGACCCTTTGAAATTCGTTGATAGAGCGAATACTTTTTAGGGTATGTCTGAGGGTTTCCTCATCCATTTCAGGCTGCACGTACCGTATCACTTGCGCAAAGGTTGGATTGTAGGCCAATCGCTGCATTACCTCAGGCACTTCCTGATCGTCGTAGGGCCTTATATCTTCAAATTCAGTATTCAAAATGGATAGCAGTAGTAGTGAATAGTATATACGATAGCTTCATAGGCAGCGCGAAAGTATACAATTTATACCGAATGCGTCGGCCAACCATCTATACCTGTGCCGCAGATAGCGGGTTGCTTCGCCAAAAGCAGCTACCTTTGACCCATGAGCCTTTCCTTCGCTGACCTGCAAGTTACCCGGCAGTTTTTGGACGCCATGGCTGAAATGGGCATTACCGAGCCCAGTGAAATTCAGCAATTGGCCTTGCCGCCTGCCTTGGCTGGTCAGGATGTGCTGGGCATTGCTGAAACCGGCAGCGGTAAAACCCTTGCCTACCTTCTTCCACTGGCCCTCAAGCTCAAATATGCGCGTGAGGGAGTTCCTTACGCTTTGATTTTGGCGCCCGGCAAGGAATTGGCAGTGCAAATACACCGTGTTTGGGAACGCCTTACGGCAAATACCGATTTGAGGGCGGTATGCCTGTATGGCGGCGTAGGCAAAAAACAACAGGTGGCACAATTGGAAGCGGGCGTAGATGTAGTGATCAGTACGCCTGGCCGGCTGCTCGATATATACAGTTTCGGCCACCTCTTTCTGCGCAAGCTCAATACTTTGGTACTTGATGAAGCCGACCGCATGATGGATATGGGCTTTATGCCCCAACTGCGCGATGTGCTGGAAATCATTCCCGTAAAGCGACAAAATTTGCTTTTTTCGGCCACATTTCCCGAAAGGGTGGAGCGGCTGGCAGCCGAATTTTTGGAATTTCCGACAAGGGTGGAAAGTGCTGCCCATGGCCGGCCTGTAGAGGCTGTCGTGCAGCAGTGGTATGCCGTATCCAATTTCCGCACCAAGCTCGTACTGCTTGAGCATTTGCTGCAAACGGACTGGGAGCGCACCATGGTTTTCTGCCGAAGCCGCGATGCAGCCGAGCGAGTATCCAAATATTTGGAGCGCAAACTCGCTGACCAGGTGCGCGTGCTTCACGCCAACAAGGGCCAGCACACCCGCATCAATGCCATGGACGCCTTCCGCGATGGCAGTGTGCGCATTCTCGTCACGACCGATGTGAGTTCCCGCGGCATCGATGTGGAAGGTGTGAGCCACGTTGTGAACTTTGAAGTGCCACATTCCGTGGAGGATTACCTGCACCGCATTGGGCGCACGGCCCGCATACAGCACACAGGTGTGGCCATAACTTTGGCCAATGATGCGGAGCAACTTGAATTAAAATCAATCGAGACCAAGCTTGATGCGAATTTTACGGAAGTGGCCCTTCCTGAAGGCCTCATACCTGCTCCTGATTTGCCCGGTGAGCGCCAAGACATACTGCGCGCACTCGATGAGCAAAGGCGCAAAGCTGATCCCTCATTTAAAGGTGCTTTTCACGACAAAAAGCGAAAAGTAGGCAAAGCGGAAAAGCATACTAAACCTGCCAAAAAACATAACAAGGCCGCCAAAACTGCAAAGCCGAGGAAGGGAACGCACAAATAAAGACCTTTCGGGACCTTTTTTTATGCGCTATCTTGCCTGCCTAAAGTACAGCTCCACACGCCTGTTGAGTGCACGGCCATCGTCAGTGTCGTTGCTCACATAAGGCTCCGACTTGCCGAATGCCTTGGTTTGGATT
>DAIOTP010000017.1:10361-15461 GCA_036751905.1 Cryomorphaceae bacterium | reverse complement strand
TCGGCCGTCTTCAATGCCGTGTATGAGCAAGTATTCTTTGGTACTTAAGGCGCGGTTTTCGCTGAGCACCATGTTGTAGGCTTGTGAACCTACATTGTCGGTATGACCGTCTATGCGCACATTGAGCTGTGGGTAGAGGTCGAGCAACTTGCCCACATCATCCAGCACTTCAATGTATTTGGCAGTGATGTTGTACTTGTCGTAGGGAAAATATACGAAGCGAATGTGTGTATCCTTGTCCAGGAGTTCAGCAAGGCTTAGGTCGCGCAGGTTTTTGTCGCGGCTGCTGCCATCCTTGGTGTCAATGATCAGCACAGGGTCAACTGGTGGCTTGTCAGATTTTGGAGCTGGGCTCAAGTCTTCCACGGTCTCTTCGGCAGGCTCTTCTTCTTGCTCCACTTCATCAGCTACGGGAGTGATGACTACGCTGCTCAGGTATATGGAGCTCAGGGTGTCGCCTTTGTTGCTGCAAAACCAGGAAGTGCCATCGGCTATTGCGAAGAAATACGCGTCGAAGCCGGTACTGTTTATGGTATTGCCAGCGTTGACTGGTTCTGACCATTCTTGCCAGCCCGCACCCAAGCGCCTCGCATAGTATATGTCATAGTCGCCATAGCCCTCCCGTCCATTGCTCGACCAAAACAGCAGGTTGCGCGCTTCGTCGTAGAAGGGGCTGATATCGTCAAGGTCGGAGGCCAGATCGGCTATGAGTTCTGGAGCAGTCCATGTTTCACCCTTGTCAGTGCTCGTGCTTACGTAAATGCTGTTGGTGGTGTCGAGCCCATTTCCCGGAAGGGTCCAGAGTATGTAATCCTCATTCGCGCCAACAAAGGCGCTGTAGAAGTTGCCATCCACCTCCAAGCCTGGAATGGTTAAGATGTGGCGGTCTCCAAACTTGCCGAGGGCTTCATCGTATTCCACACGTGATATGCCTGCGCGTGTGCTGCCTTTCTTTTCGCCGGGCACATTGAGCAGGTAGAGGCGCTTGCCACCACGGGTGGTGCCAATTACCACATCGCTTCCTTTGGTATTGAGCTCGTCGAGCTGTACGGCAGTTGTATAGTTGCCATTGCTGAGCGTACTGTGCCAAATGTCCTGGCCAGCCCATTTGCCACCGGTGTTTTTGGGGTGGTATGTACGGCTGAAGTAGAGCTTTTGGTCATCGGGGCTCAAAATGGGTAAACTTTCTTCGGCGCTGGAGTTTACCATGTCGTTTAACTTTTCGGGCCGCGCGAAGCTGAGTGTATCGCTTTGCGCCAAAACAGACTGTGCGCTCAGCAGCAGTGAAGTTATAAGGAAGGGGAGAAACTTCATGTGGATTGTCATTTGTTGCGGTCAAATCGGAAACCAAGCACTATTTCGTGGCTACCACTGCTGAGGTTGTTGATGCGTGATGTGAGGTAATCATAGGCATAGCCCAGTTGGAACCAATCACTGATCATAAAACCGGCAAGTATACTCACTGCATCCTGATTGCGGTAGGAGAGGCCTGCGAAAAACTTATTGTTGAAGTCAGCCCGCACATTGATGTCAAATGAGGCCGGGGCGGGACCTCTGAGCTTAAGCATGGTGCTCGGTGTAAGATCGATCTGCTCATTGAGCGTAAAGCGGTAACCTGCCATGGCAAATTGGTGGGTGGCAAGGCGCGTATCGGCCAAGCCGGCCGGCGTAGTTTGGTTGCCCAGCTCTATTTGATTTTGGCCTATTTGGTATACAGAGTAACCTACAAAGAGCCGGTCGCTGTAAAACATAAGGCCGGCGTTGAGATCAAAAAGATTGGCACGTGTTCCATTGGCTATGAAATCATTGTAGGTATTGTCCATGGGGTTTTCAAGAATCACATTGCCCGCCCCGAAGTTGAGGCCATACCAGCCCAAACTCGTCCCTGCCGAGAGGTAGTACTCATCGCCGATGGGGTGGTGGTAGGAATAACTTGCCATCACCGAGCTGCGCTTGAAGAGGCCATATTCGTCCACTGCGGCAAGTCCACCCACCACGTGTTTGGCTTTGCGCTCTACTGCTTTGTTCTCAATAAAGCGCCGGTTGCTGATGGGTATGCTGTAGAGGTAATTTGTGCTCTGTGGTTTTTTTCCAAGGTTCACCGTGCCTCCTGCGTAGTAGGTTTGCGGTGCGCCATCGAATCCGGTCCATTGCTGCCTGAAGCCTACATTGAGGTCCACATCCGTATACATGCTGGAAGCAGCAGGATTGATCACGTAGGGATTAAGCATGTACTGACTAAACTGCGGCAGCTGTTGGGCCATCGACACCGAAGCCGCACTGCACACAAGCAAGCCCGGCAACAGAAAAAACTTTTGGTAGAAGTGCTTCATAAGTTAGCGAATGATGTTGACCGTTCCATTTAGATTTTCGATACCTGATTCTTTGTAATCGATGATGTAGAAGTAGGAGCCTGCCGGCAAATCTGTGCCGTTGCGCGTGCCGTCCCAAGGTTGGGTGTAACCCACAGAGCTGAATACTTCCGTGCCCCAGCGGTTGTAAATGTGTACTTCAGCATTGGGAAAATTCTGAATGCCCGGGATATTCCATACATCATTTACTCCATCGTTGTTGGGCGTTATGGTGTTGGGAAAGTCTCTAAACACCCGTACGATGAGCGAATCCTCTACACTACAACCCAGCGGCGATGTGTAGGTTACCACATATTGGGTGGTTGCAAGGGGTGAAGCCACGGGATTTGGACAATTGATGCAGCTCAGCCCCGATTCGGGTTGCCAAAACCACGATCCTCCAGGAGGGGCGGCAATGGCGCTGAGCCCTTCGCTCTGTCCCAATGGAAGCAGCACATCAGGACCCGCCTCTACGGTTACGCCGGGCTCTACGAAGATGGATACGGTATCCCGAGACACTTCGCATCCATTTAAAGGGTCAATGGCCCATTCGAATAGGTTGGCGCCCACGCCAAGATTGCTGACTGTGGAGCTTGGACTATTTGGGTCTGAAATCTGCCCCTGACCTGTGACGAGTGTCCAGGTGCCTTGCGCAGTTGTACCGGGATTACTGCCTTGCAGCGTGGTGGTGGTATTGCCACATATATTGCGGTTGTTGCCCACTTCGGCCCTTGGTGCCTGCTGAAGTACCTCAATTTCGAATGTGCATACAGCAGTATTGCCGCCCTCATCAGTTGCTTCGAAGGTCAGCGTACTTATTCCCAAAGGAAAAGAAGTGCCACTTGCCGGGCCTGAGGTTTGGATCACGGTGACCTCTTGGCTGCAATTGTCACTTGCGAATGGGGGGTCAAAGGTGATGACGTTGTCGCAGCTCTCTTGATTTTCAGGGCAAAGGAATTCTGGTGCTATATTGTCTTCTACCGTGATGTTGAAAGAGCACTCAGCTGTGTTGCCAGCGTCGTCAATGGCTTGGTAAGTTACTGTGTATACCCCTGGGGTCAGCGATTCACCGCTCTGTGGGCCTTCCACTTGCGATAATGTCGCTCCACAATTGTCACTCACTTCAGGTGCGCTAAAGCTTACCGTGGCTTCGCAAAGCTCATCACCAACACCGATCACCACATCATCCGAGCAATTGCTCAGTACGGGCGGCTCATTGTCTACTACAAGCACCTCGTAACTGCACACTGCTATGTTGCCAGAGGCATCAGCGCTTTGAAAGCTGAATGCAGTGAGGCCAAGCGGGAGCAAGCTGCCGCTGGCTGGGCCTGCGGTTTGCACTACGGCTGTTTCAGCATCGCAATTGTCGGTGGCCACAGGAAGGTTAAAGGTGTAGGTGGCCCCACAGATTCCGGGGTCGTTGCTCAGCGTAAGGGTTTCTGCCGGACAATTGAAAAAAGGCGATTCAATATCGACAACGGTTATTGAAAAGCTGCAGCTCGCCGTATTTCCCGAAAGGTCAGTGGCTTGATACGTCACTGTAGTATTGCCTACGGCAAAAAATGCACCGCTCGCAGGGCCTTCTAGAAGTGTGAGTTCTACCTCCCCGCAATCATCAAATGCCTCTGGCAAAGGGTAGTCCACAACTGCACCGCATTGGCCGGGGTCATTGTTTACAGTGGGTACTTCAGGGCAGCTGATGGTAGGCGGTACAGGCTCGCTCACTGTAATTGTAAAGGAGCAATTGGCCGTATTTCCGTGCAGGTCGGTGGCTTGAAAGCTTACGGTACTGATCCCAACGGGGAACTGGCTGCCGCTGGCCAAACCATCCGTTTGTACGATAGAGGCTATGCCGCAATTGTCCGTAGCCAGTGGCGCATCAAAGGTGGCTATTGTCTCACAGTCACCGGCATTGGCATCGATCACAATGTTATCAGGACAAAATATGGTAGGGGGCTCCATATCTACAACAATAATGTTGACTTCGCATGTAGCCATATTGTTTGCGGCATCTACTGCTTGAAAAACCGCCTGTGTTGAGCCCACTGGCACAAATGCTCCTGAAGGAGGTCCGCTAATCAGGGTTGGTGTAATGGCACCGTCACAATTGTCGGTAACTACAGGTATTTGGTAAGTTACAAGTGCACCACAAGTGCTCGGGGTATTGCTTATTTCCAATTGCTCAGGACATTCGAAAACGGGTGCTTCGGCATCAGTTACAGTAACTGAAAAGCTGCAAGTGGCTGTATTTCCAGAAAGGTCGGTCACAGTGTAGCCCACTAAAGTGGTGCCTACCGGGAACAGGCTGCCACTGGCTAAGCCTTCCGTGAGTACCGTGGTCGCGCCAGGGCAATTGTCCGTGCCTTCGGGTGTGCTGTAGGTTACGAGTGCACCGCATTCACCCGGGTCGGTATTGAGCTCAATATCGGCCGGACAAGCAATGGTGGGCGGAACCAGTTCGATGAGAGATACGGTGAAGCTGCAAGCAGATGCGTTGCCCGCATCGTCCGTGGCTTCATAGGCGATGGTTGTGATTCCAACTGGAAAAGTGGCACCACTTACTGGCCCTTGCGTTTGCTCCACGCCCACAAGCACACAGTTGTCGCTTGCAGTTGGGATGGTATAATTTACAACACCTTCGCAATCGCCATCAGGAAGTATAATCTCAATATTGGTCGGGCAATCGAACACAGGCACCTCATCATCTACAATCGTCACAGTGAAGCTGCACGTCACAGCATTTCCCGAA
>DAIOTP010000017.1:0-10351 GCA_036751905.1 Cryomorphaceae bacterium | reverse complement strand
CGCTGGCGGGACCTGAAACAAGGGTGATGCTTACGTCTCCGCAATTGTCGCTTGCTGTGGGCAGCGTATAGTTTACCACGGCCCCGCATTCGCCGGGGTCATTGCTCTGGGCAATGTTGTCAGGGCAGTTGATTGTGGGTGGCGTATCATCGACCACTGTTACTATAAAACTGCATGTGGTGGTATTGCCAAATTCATCTTCAGCGAGGAAAGTGACTGTGGTAGGTCCTGCCGGAAAATTACTGCCACTCGCTGGCCCTTCGATTTGCGTCACGGTAACCGCTGTGCAAGGATCGGTCGCAATAGGAGTTTCGAAGCTTACTGTGGCTTCGCAGGCACCGGCGGAGGCTGGCACTGTAATGTCGCCGGGACAATCAAAAACGGGAGGATTCGTTTCAGCGACCGTTACTTCAAATGAGCAAAACCCAACATTGCCACTGGCATCGGTCGCCTCATAAGTAATGGTATATATGCCAGCGGTAACCTTACTGCCGCTTGCAGGTCCTTCCGTCAGTGCAAAAACCACTCCAGGACAATTGTCGCTCACAGTGGGTTCCCCATAGGTGATTGTTCCTTCGCACGTGGATTCATCAAGAACTATCTCTACATCGTCAGGGCAGGTTATTGAAGGCGCCTCTGTATCGAGCACATTGATTTCAACCTCACAGGTTGCCGTGTTGCCAACTGCATCATTTGCTGTAAAAGTTATAAGGTATTGGCCTACAGACAAAACACTGCCTGAGCTTGGCCCATCGGTTTGGGCAATGCTTCCACCTGGACAATTGTCGGTAAACGCAGGAATTGTGAACTCTACCAAGGCTTCACAAGCCCCTTCGCTTGCTGTAAAGTTCAGTTCTTCAGGACAATCAATGGTAGGATTTTCCTGATCTTCAACCACAATGTTGAAACTGCACGTCGCAGTATTGCCTGATTCATCTTCGGCGATAAAGCTTACAGGGGTAGTGCCCAGAGGAAATGTGCTTCCGGGTGATGGACCACCTGTTTGCGTCACCGTCACATCCGAACATGGGTCGTTAGCCGTAGGAAAGGGAAAATTCACGATGGCATCGCAGCTGCCAGGATCAGTGCCGACTACAAGGTCATCGGGACAGTCAAAAACTGGCTCACTTGTTTCTATAACAGTCACTTGAAAGCTGCACTCTGTGCCATTTCCACTTGCATCGGTGGCTGCAAAGGTCACAACATAAGTACCGGCAGGCACTACATCACCACTCGCCGGGCCTGCAATGAGACTGAAAGTTGCCCCAGGACAATTATCACTTACTGTCGGGTTGGGGTAGGCTATGCTTCCTTCACACTCGGCAGGTGGTAGGTTCACCACGGCATCATCAGGACAGGTAATCACTGGCGGTTCTTCGTCTGTTACCGTAATGGTAATTTCACACGTGCTGGTATTGCCTGCGGCATCGGTGGCGGTGAATTCTATAACGGTATCACCCACGGGAAAGGTGCTTCCGCTTGGTGCTCCATCGGTTTGTGTGATGCTTCCGCCAGGACAATTGTCAGTGAAAGATGGTGAAGAAAAGCTTACACTTGCTTCACATTGTCCGGGCTCGGTTACCGCTGAAATAGCATCCGAAGGGCAATCAATGACCGGTGCCTCTTGGTCTTCCACCATGACATTGAAACTGCATGTGCTTGTGTTGCCGAATTCGTCTTCAGCAATGAAGCTCACTTCTGTACTTCCAAGAGGAAAAGTGCTACCCGGTGCAGGCCCTGCCGTTTGTGTGACAGTAACGTCGGTGCAGGGGTCAGTGGCTTCAGGCAAGCTGAAGTTTACCACAGCACTGCATTCATTGGGGTCAGTAATTGCCAGCAGATCTCCGGGACAGTCAAATACAGGAGCATTTGTGTTCTGTACCTCCAGTTCAAAACTGCATTGATCTGTATTGCCAGCTTCATCTTGTGCTGCGTAAGTCACTGTATAAAAGCCTACAGCCAGCACGGAGCCACTCGCAGGCCCACTGATCAAGGTTACGCTACCACTGGGGCAATTGTCGGTAAACGTTGGGAGGTCATACGTTACCGCGGCCTCACAATCACCTTCTGGGACCATAACAATTACATCAACCGGACAAGTGATTGCAGGGGGTTCAATGTCAACAACCTCAACTTCCACATCGCAAGTGGCTGCATTGCCTTGGGCATCGGAAGCCGTGAAAGTGATGGTGGTAGTGCCTACTGGAAAAACGCTCCCACTCACTGGACCCGCAGTTTGGGTCACCACAACGCCTGGGCAGTTGTCGTTAGCGCTTGGTGTTGCAAAACTTACTGTGGCCTCGCAGGTGCCCGGATCATTGTCTGCATTGATTGTTGGTGGACAATCGAGTACAGGTGTTTCATTGTCAACCACGGTTACGGTAAAACTGCAAGTGGCGGTGTTGCCTGAGGCATCGGTTACCTCATAGGTTTCGGTGGTGGTACCTATCGGAAATGCAGCCCCGCTTCCAAGTCCTGAAATGAGAACGGTAGTAGCTCCAGGACAATTGTCGCTGCCAGTAGGTGGGGTGTAATTCACCACCGCTTCACATGCGTTTGGGTCAGTATCGGAGGTAATATCTGTGGGACAGTTGATCACAGGGGGTTCATTTTCAGTAACTGTAATTGTAAAGCTGCATGTGGCCGTATTTCCCGATCCATCAGTGGCTGTGTAGGTGATGGTGCTTACGCCTGTGGGAAACGCACTGCCTGAAGCAGGTCCTGCAGTTTGTTGAACGTCTAAACCCGGACAATTGTCGGTGGCGCTGGCCGCTGCGAAAACAACCACAGCTTCACAAGTGCCGGGCGCAGCTGCGGCCGTGATGTCATCAGGGCAGCTTATTGCTGGTGGGGCCACGTCTACCACAGTGATGGTAAAACTGCACGAAGCGGTATTGTCGTCAGAATCGGTCACTGTATACGTTTCTACAGTGTTGCCCAAGGGAAATGTTGCACCACTTCCAAGGCCGCCTGTTCTGGTGGTCGTTGTGAAGGTGCATAAGTCGGTGCCTACTGGCGCTGTGTAGTTTACCACAGCGCTGCAATCGTCGGTTACGTTGACTGTAATGTCGTCGGGGCATACGATCGTTGGGTTGGTGACGTCAACTACCGTGATTACAATTCTGCAAAATCCATTGCGCCCTGCTGCATCTACGGCCAGAAAATCCACGCTGCTTTGTCCGGTTGGAAATACTGAGCCACTTGGCAACCCACCTATTTGCGTAACCGAAACCACGCCGCAGTTGTCTGTCGCCGTGGGTGTATCGAAGTTGACTATTGCGGTGCACTCCCCTTCGTTGGCATTGACAATGATGTTGGGAGGACAATCAAACACCGGGTCTTCATTATCAACGACGGTGACCGTAAATGAGCATAGGTCTTCATCGCCCTCGTCATTGTCTGCCCGAAAGGTCACAGTAGTGACGCCTACCGGAAAAAATTCTCCACTCGCGAGACCGGCGATGCGTGTTACAGTAATGTTGGTGCCTGAACCGCTTACTTCGGGCGCTGCATAGGTGACTACAGCACCACAGAGTCCGGGATCATTGTTTTGGTTCACATTGCTGGGACAGCTTATATTGAGCTGCGCATAAATGGACGTAGTAGCTGCAAGTGAGCTGAATAAAAAGAGCGGTAGAAATAAGAAAATGGAGCTTCTGTACAATTGCTGCATAGGGGAACAGGGTTACACTTCCTGACACCCAAATATAGCTGTTCACCTCAGCTGAGTACTTTTTTGTGCAATAAACTTTTAAAAAAGTATTGTGGATTCCCGTGAGGTTTCAATCATCTATTTTTCAATGCCCTGTGATTTCTCCCGGAGCACCTCTCCACACTGATGGCAGTGTGTGGCTTGCGCCAAATGCATTCTTTCACCGCAGCGCCTGCACGCAGTATCCTTCTTTATTTTTCGATTTATAGCAGTTTCGCTGTAAATCTCTGCACCCACGATTCCCGTAGGAATGGCAATAATGCTATAACCTATAAGCATAATGAATGAAGCGATAATTTGCCCCAAAACAGTTTGAGGCGTTATATCGCCAAAACCTACTGTAGTAAGCGTCACAATCGCCCAATAGATGCTCAAGGGTATGCTGTTAAATCCATGCTCCGGCCCCTCAACGAAATACATGATGCTGCCCATGATGCTCACCAGGATCAGTACGGATGCGAAAAAGACAAATATCTTGTATCGACTTTGCTTTAATGCGGAAAGCAACGCTCCCCCTTCATTGTGAAATTGGCTTAAGTTCAATATTTTAAATATTCGAAGCAGGCGTACTGCGCGCAGGAGGGCAAGGCTTTGGCTTCCTACTATGAGAATGCTGAGATACGTGGGCAAAATGGAGAGGAAATCAATGATTCCAAAAAAGCTGAAAATGTATTTTCGGGGATGCCTGACAACCCATATGCGGGCCATGTATTCTATAGTAAAACAGATTGTTATAATCCATTCGAGTACCGACAGAAAAAGCCCATAATCCTCGCGGATATAGTCAACGCTCTCGAGCATAACGGCGAGCACACTAACGAGAATCATCCATATAAGAAGCACGTCGAAGCGCTTACCCATAAGGGTGTCGGTACCAAAAATCACAACGAAGAGCCGCTGCTTAAAGCTCTTATCACGATGCTGACTGGGATCACCCGCATACGACTCTTTGTCAAAAGGCATGCTGTGAAAGTAGTAAAATCCAAGTACTGGATGGAAATACAGCAGAATCAGGTTCAGGCGGCATTGGCACTGACCTGCCCGAAGTCCTTGTTGGGTATGCGTTTGTTCATTACAGCAAACCACAGCGGCGGCACTGCGCTGAGCAACATCATGCCCGGATAGCCGGTGGGCATCTGCGGGCTGTCCTCATGGTGGTCGAGCAGTTGGTACTTTTTGGCAGGTTGGAAATGGTGGTCGCTATGGCGCGATAGCTCGAAGAGCATCAGTCTGCCTACCACATGGTCGGAATTCCATGAGTGCACCGGACGAACGCGCTCGTAGCGGTGGGCGCTGAGTTTTTGTCGTTCAAGGCCATAGTGCTCTATGTAGTTCACAGTTTCCAGCAGTAGGAATCCGCCTACGGCAGCCACGGTATATGCCAAGGTGATTTTCCAGCCAAAGAGTATGAAGATCACCGTCCAAAAGACAATTTGAATAACTTGAAATCTGAGCATTTCGTTGTGCACACTCCAAAAGGGTTTCCCAGCACGTTGCATTCTTTCCGCTTCAATTTTCCAAGCACTTATGTAGCTGTACACCACACTTCTCAGCCAAAAGTGATACAGTGTTTCGTTGTACCGCGCGGATGCTGGGTCTTCATGGGTGCTCACGTTTTTGTGGTGCCCAAAATTGTGCTCCACGTAGAAGTGCATATAAGCACTGGGCAGCAGCAAGGCTTTTCCCAAAAATCGCTCGAACTTGGTGTGCCTGTGCCCCAATTCGTGCGCCACATTGATGCCAAGGCCACCTAGTACCACTGCGAGCGAGGTGGTCAATCCTGCAATTTCAAAGACTGAATAAGTCCTGCTGTCAAGGGCGAATAAATACAATGCTACACTGCCATATACCGCAGCGGGCACCAGGTAGAGCAGAAAATCATAGAGCCTGTCATCTTTCCGTATTTCGCGCTCTGCAGCTTCAATGTTGCGCTGGTCCGATTTGAATAGCAATTCGGCTACAGGAATAACCCCGAAGGCGAATATCAGAGCGCCATAGCTCATCCATCCACCCAATTCGACGCCCACCAGCAAAAGGGCGGGAATAATAAAAACCAACAGATACTTGATTGCTTTCATTTTTGAAAGTAGGTCTGCTTAGACAGCCTGAACACCGTTCAAATTTAGAAATTTAACCTGAACTTTCAAACAGCTCCGTCTTGTTTTTATGCTGAGTTACGGCTTGCGTTAATGTTGCCATACAAGGAACGAACCACCAACTTCCGAAGTGATTCAGCGATTTTTGTTTTGCCTTTGCCATCGGCTTCAAGCCGTTTTATATTGATAAGGGCATACTGCTGAATGGTAAGCAATGGAAGCACAATTTCTTCCCGCAGTCCGATACTTGCTTTGATGGAAGGGTTCGTTTCAAGCAATTTTTGCTGCCCAGATATTTCGAGCAAATAGCGTTTTGCCCTTACGGACTCATCGTAGATGAGCGTCCAGAACTCGCCGAATTCAGGATCGTCTTTCATGTAACGGGTCAAAGGAAAAAAGCTCTTTGATAAACTTTGCATCGAGTTCTCCACCAATGTCCTGAAAAACAATGACTCACTGTGAAGTTTTTTCAATTCCTCCATGCGCCCCTGATCAGCCAAAGTGGCAAATGCCCAACCTATTCCGTAAAATCCAGGCACATTTTGCTTGAGCTGACTCCATGCACCAACAAACGGTATGGCCCTAAGATCTTCAAACTTAAGCTCAGCGCTTTTGCCTCGCTTTGCAGGTCGGCTGCCTATATTGGTTTCGGCATAGTACTTTAAGGTACTCATTTTCTCAAGGTAGGGAATAAAGCACGGATGGGCTTTGAACTCTTTGTACCTCGCGTAGCTGATCTCCGAAAGTTCTTCCAGCAGCTGTCTTGATTTTTCGCTCAGCAGCTTATCGGGATTATCGAGTACCTGATTTTCAAGACCCGCTGTAAGCAGTTGCTCCATGTTGTGCCTTGATGATTCATGGGTTCCAAAATTGCTGCTGATGGTTTGGCCTTGAATGGTAAGCTGTATTTGGCCACTTTCTATCGTAGGTCCAAGCGAAGCATAAAATTTGTGGGTATTCCCACCACCACGCGCGGGCG
The DNA here is from genome assembly GCA_036751905.1 of Cryomorphaceae bacterium. Lineage (GTDB taxonomy): Bacteria > Bacteroidota > Bacteroidia > Flavobacteriales_D > Cryomorphaceae > T3Sed10-241. The sequence goes on along the minus strand of DAIOTP010000017.1, from coordinate 3,564 downwards.
GCCCTCCTCTACCATCGAAGAATATGACCCTAATGCCGTGCCGGCGCGATACTTCTGTAATCGCTTCTTTGGCCTTGAATATGGACCAGTTGGCAGTGATATATCCCCCATCTTTTGTGCCGTCACTGAATCCCAGCATCACCACCTGCTTGTTGAAGCGTTGGGTGATATGGCTGCGGTATACTTCTTGGCTGTATAGTTTTTCCATAACTGTACCTGCCCTCCTCAGGTCGTCCACTGTTTCGAAAAGCGGAATGACGTCAAGGTACATCTTTTTGCTGTCATCAAGTCCCGACATACGCGCCAAACCGAACACACGGGCCACATCGCGTTCATCACGGCAATTGCTTATGATGTAGCGATAACACCCCTTCACTTCATTGCGGCGTTGAATTTCTTTCATCACATACAGGCTCGACAGGGTATCGTCTTCGATGGGGTCTTCGAGGGTAGGTTTTTTAGAAAATTTATCCAGGTTGAAGAGGGCGTCAATGTTGTCTTCGAGGCCTTCGGTTTGCTGCCTTTTCGGCAAATGGACCATGGCCGAGCGAAAGCTGCGGCTTATTACCCGGCTGTCTTGCCTTATATCGATCGTGCTGAAGTGGTAACCGAATATTTTGAGCTTGATCAGTAGGTCGTCGATGGCTTCAATGAAGAGGCTGTTGTGTTCATTGACAAGGATATCCCGAAGATGAAGTACTTGTTCTCTAAGGTCGCTCAAGGTGATGGCAGGTTTTTCAGGATGCACAAAGGCCGAGCGATACATCTTTTGCTCCAGATCAAGAATTATTTCTTCGGCACCCCTGAAGGTGATGCGTCTTCTGAGCTTGCGCAAGTCATTGTAATAACTTCGCATCACTGTGGTTCTTAGCCTGTCGGCCACCTGCAGTGTGGTTTCGCTATTTACAAAAGGATTGCCGTCGCGGTCACCTCCGGGCCAGAAACCAAGCTGAAGCAGGCTGTTGTAGGTGAGGATGCCATCAGCCCGTTCACCAATAGTTTTTCTTACCTCTTTGTAAATCTCGGGAATTGAATGGTAGAAAATGTTTTCGAGGTACCAACTCAGGCTTACGGCTTCATCATAGGGAGTGGGCTTTTGTTTCTTGAAAAATGGCGTTTTTCCAAGCTGGGCAAGCAATGACTTGATGAGCCTCAGATTATTCTTCTTGATGGCCTCAGCCAAATCAGTGATAATGCCGAGTACCGAACCGGGGTAAAATTGGGTGGGGTGGGCGGTAAGTACTATGCGCACCCTGAATTTTTCGAGGGCTACATAGAGCTTTTCCAGCGCATTGCGGTTGGCAGCTGTTTGGTAAAAAGATTGAAACGACCCACTGCCGCGGAGGTCATTGACCTTGTCATATGCGGCATCTTCTAAGGCATCCACAAGGGTAATTTGCCTTTCCGTGAATTGTACGAACCTAAACATTTGATCAATACGGTCTTGTTCTTTGTTGAAGCCATTGAGTTCATCAAAGAATTTTGCGATGATTTCGTCGGGCGATTCTTCTTTGTCAAGCCCTTCGCGGCATGCAGTGCTAAGTAGTGGCAACAGTACGCCGGTACGGTGCACGCCATCAATGCCCAAAGTGAGAAAAATAGAATTGAATATCTGGTATTTTAGCAATACAAGGTCACTGAAATTATCGTTTCTGGTATTCATATAAGTCCACTTTTGGCCATGAAAGTAGTAAACGCTCCGGTACCGTAAAGTGAATTTATGGTAAGATTTCGTAGGAGGATATTTTTGGCATGCCTATAGTGTTGCGTATAAAATATAGATCTCAGCCGTAAATAAAGCTGCCATGGACGCAAAATCAGATGAAGTTTCGAGAAGCAAACCATCGAAAAGGCCAAGCATTATGCGGTATCCCAGAATATGGGCCTGTCACGCCTCATGGAGTACCTTTCGCGTCAGGTTATTCAACAGGAGAAGTACAATGTCGAGGAGTACCCCATTGCACAGTGTGGTTCGCAGGTGGCCGAGGGCGAGGTGGAGCATATCATAAATTTTTTTATTTTCTCTGAAATTCATGCCATTCAGCCCGATGAACGCATTTGCGTTCCGAGGGAGTTCTAATATCGCATTGCTTTTTGGAGTTTACATCGTTTGATGGTCTCCATGATGGTCAGCTCAACGCAGGCGTTCGCGCACTTCCTTAATTCTGCGTTTAGCGATTTCCAATTCCCGGTTGCCGTGAAGCTTTAGTTTGCCATCGTTGCTCATGCTTTCCACATGACCTAAATTAACAAGATAGCCTTTGTGTATGCGCATAAAATCTTTGTCACTGAGCAAGTCTTCATACTCTTTGAGTGTTTTGGATGCGGTCACCTTCACACTGTCGAGCAGGTGAAAGTGGGTGTAATTGCTATCGCCTTCGCACCAAATTATTTGGTCAATGTCGATTGAAATATCCCCGCTCCGCGAGGGAATCACGATTCGGAATCCGGACCCACGCTTGCTGAGGTTGTGCATGAGATTGTCAATTTGCACACGCAGGTATCCCACATCTTGTCTTTCGATGAAACGGTTCACGGCGGCACGCAATTCTTGTCCCTGCACAGGCTTCAGTAAGAAATCCAGCGCGCTGTAGCGCAAAGCTTTAATGGCATATTCATTGTATGAAGTCACAAAAACCACACTGAATTCGGGGTGCTGGAATTGATTGAGCAGGTCAAACCCTGAAGCCTCAGGCATATGTATGTCCAGAAAAACCAAATCAGGTTTCGATGCATGAATCATGGAGAGACCATGCGCCGCATTTTCTGCGCATGCGATTACCTCCACTTCCGGACAAAATTCAATGAGTTTCTCCCGCAGTTGGAAGTGGATAAATTCGTCATCATCAACAATGATGGCCCTGATTTTTGTTGTGTTGCTCAACTTCATGGATCACAGGTGTTGCTTTAGTTCCTTTTTAACGGCATTGACCAGTTTTTTGGCCTTGGGTTTCCACTTGGGCTTTGGATTGAGCGGGTCAAGGTATTCAAACCATTCAAATTCCTCGCTATGCGCATGCATACCAGCATCAATGAGTTGGGCTTTCATCAAGTGGATCATCCGTTTCGCTTCTGCGGCGTCATTGTGATCAATGGCCTTTTTGAGTTTTTCAAGCCGCTTCGGCACCAGTTTTTCAAATAGTGCTCGCTTTGGATCAAACTCAGCATGTCCACCTTGCCAACTGCCAACGGCTTCCTGCACACTTGGCGCTTCTTTTGCTTTCCGCAAATGGGGTTCAGGTGCAGCGCGGTCGGGGAGCTTATCGATCAGTGCTGCGAGGGGCTTGAGCAGGTCCTCATCACGGAATGGTTTGGCGATGTAGCCATTCATTCCGGCATCATAGCAACGTTGTATGTCGGTGCGGATTACGGAGGCGGTAAAGGCTATGATGTGCGTATTGCGAATGCGCTCATCCCCGTGACTGCGAATGGCCTTTGTGGCTGCATAGCCGTCCATTCCGGGCATTTGCACGTCCATGAGCACCAGGTCGTGCTCCATTTGCGGAAGCGTGGTGAGTACCTCTTGTCCTGTGGTGGCTGTGTCTATATGTGTGTGAAGTAAGT
>DAIOTP010000016.1:0-38618 GCA_036751905.1 Cryomorphaceae bacterium | reverse complement strand
CCATCGAAGAAGTAACGGGTGAATTCCTGTCGCTCTTTTTCATTGAGCTGAACCTCCGGAAGCTTGGCGGCTTTCTCTTTCCCTCTTTTTTTAATTTGGGCATGGCTTGGCATGGCGAGCGCCGCTGAAGCGATCAACACCAAGAGGAACTTAAATATGGAAGATTGCAAAAACTGTTTTGCGCTGCTCATTCAATGGTATTGTAATCGCCAAGGCTCACTTGCTCAGCTTGTTTTGAAAGTTTTACATAACTGCCGATCATACTTTTGTTTAGAAATGCACCGTTGATGTGTGTGTGGTCTTGCACGATGCTGCGGCTTATGCGGCTGTCTTGTATTACACAATTTGTGCCAAGTGATACGTGGGGCCCTACCACACAGTTTTCCAATACAGTGCCAGCGCCCACATAGCAAGGGTGTACGATGTGGCTGTTGTGGAGCACAGCTGATTCTGCCACATGGGAAGTGGCATACTTGAGTTCCAGTACACGCGCGTTTGTATCGATGGTGACGGGAGCATTGCCGCAATCCATCCATTGATCCACCTTTCCCGGGCTGAGTTGGGCACCCTTTTCTGTGAGGCGCTTTAATGCATCAGGCAGCTGGTATTCACCACCCTTGGTCACCTTGTTGTCGAGCAAATATTTTATTTCGGAAGCGAGGGCCTCTCCATTTTTGAAATAATAGATACCAATCATTGCCAGATCACTCACAAACTCTTTTGGCTTTTCTACAAAGTCGACAATGTCGCCCTCAACATTGAGCTTCACCACACCAAAGGCGGATGGATTTTCAATTTGCTTTACCCAAAGTACACCATCCTTTTGCGGATCGAGCTTGAAATCGGCTGTAAAGAGGGTGTCAGCAAATGCAACAATCACTTTGCCCGTAAGGTATTCCGCCCCACAATATACGGCGTGGGCAGTTCCCAACGGCTCATCCTGGTACGCGATGTGGCCCTTGGCGCCCAGATTTTCGGCTACCTGTACCAGGTGTTTCTCCACTTCAGCACCGAAGCGCCCTGTTACGAAAATGATGTTGTGTACGGGTTCATCCACCAGGGCCACAATGTCCTCAACGAGGTGCTGAACAATGGGTTTGCCTGCCAAAGGCAGTAGGGGCTTAGGAACGGTAAGCGTATGTGGCCTGAGCCGCTTCCCCATTCCTGCCATGGGTATAATGATGTTCATGAGTTTTGTGAATCGTTTGTGCCTGTACTGCCGAAACCGCCCGCACCACGGACAGTGTCGCCAAGTGTGGCAACTTCTGTAAAGCGCACTTGTTCATAACGGGCAACCACCATTTGTGCTATACGGTCACCGTCATTTACAGCGACTTCAACCGGCGACAAATTTACCAATAAAACCTTGACCTCGCCCCTGTAGTCGGCATCGATGGTTCCGGGGCTATTGAGGACTGTGAGTCCGTATTTGTACGCCAATCCACTTCGGGGCCTTATTTGGGCTTCGGTGCCTTGGGGGAGTGCAATGTATAACCCTGTTGGTATCAATATGCGCTCCAGGGGTTTAATGGTGATGGATGCAGTAAGGAAGGCGCGTAGATCAAGCCCTGCGCTTTGTGTTGTGGCATATGCAGGCAAGGGATGATGTGAGGTATTGATGATCTGTATTTCAGCCATTTTTCAAATTTTTTAGCAAAACGAGCGCATTTTCCTGCTTGATGATCAACATAAGATAAAGTGCAACGGCAATACTGCCGCTGAGATACTGCCAGCCATTGCTCAATCCAAGGAGGAAGTGCACCGCATACAGCAGGGCTGCCGCTCCGAAGTACATAAATATTTCCCGCAAGGGGTAATTGATGGGATGGTGCCGCTGACCCAGCCAATAGCTTAATACCATCATGCCCGCGTAGGCAGCCAGCGTGGCCAATGCACAGCCGTAATAGCTGTACAAGGGAATGAGCCATACATTGAGCCCAACGGTAATGAGCGCTCCCAAGCCTGCTATGAGCATGCCATATACTGTTTTGTCGTTGAGCTTAAACCAAAAGGAAAGATTGAATACCACACCAAAGCAAATGTAGGCCAAAAGCAGTATGGGAACCACAGCGCGCCCCTCACGCATGGATTCACCAATCATGAGCATGGCCAGATCAAGAAAGCACAGCAGCCCCAAGGTGAGTAAAGATGCGGTGATGGCGTAGTATTTCATCACTGCTGCTTGTGCTGATTCACTTTCGCTTTTGGTGAGGCTAAAAATGAAGGGCTCAGCGGCGAAGCGGTAGGCCTGTATGCCAATACTCAAAAGCATGGCCACTTTGTAGCAGGCGCCATAAATGCCGAGTTCAGCCCGTGCAAGCTCCTCATTGAGGGGGGAGAGGTGCATAAAAGCCATGCGGTCAAAAGTTTCATTGACAATGCCTGCAAGGCTCAGAAAGAGCAAAGGCAATGCGTATGGAAACAATTTGCGGGCTACCTCTTTATGCCAGCCAGCTCGTGCATCCCGCAGCGCGGGGCTGAGCAAGAGCAGTTTGAAAACACTGCTTATAAGGTTGGCTATGAATACGTAGCCTATGCCAAATTCCGGGTTGTACCAAGACCGTATGAAGCCAGCCCCAGGCAAGGTATCATGCTCCATAACAGCCGGGCAATACAGCAAGAACAACAGGTTGAGAGCAATGTACAAGCCAATGCTTCCCAGGTTAACCAATACAAAACTGCCAGCCTTGTTGAGTAGCCTCAGCCGCGCGAAGGGTACGGTGCTCAGCACATCCAAGCCTATGATCAAGGCGAAATAAGCAATGTATTCCGGGCTTTGTTCATAGTTGAGCGCGGCAGCAAATCCTTCTACATTGCTCAGCACCACAAGGAGGAAAAGAGCGGTGGTGATAAGGATGGAGAGAAATGCTGTGCTGAATACCTTGCGTTTGCCCTCGGGGCTGCTTTCTGCGCTGGCAAAGCGGAAAAAAGCAGTTTCCATGCCGTAGGTAAGCGTAACGAGAAAAACGGCTACATACGCATACATTTCGGTGATAATGCCGAATTCACCCTCAGCAAACACACGGGTGTGTAAGGGCACCAGCAAGTAATTGAGCAGGCGGCCCAGAATGCTGCTTACACCGTATATTGCAGTTTGTCCGGCGAGTTTGCGCAGTGCCGCCATCCTTAGTTAATGGCTCAAAGCCTGAGCAAATGTTGGTTTTCGTTTCTCCAAAAATGCGGAAGTACCTTCCTTGAAATCGCTCGAATCGAAGCAGGAAGCAAAACCTTCTACCTCAGCCTTGAAGCCCTGTGAAAGAGCTTGGTCGGCAGCGTTTACAGCCTTTATGGCTGCTGCTATGGCAGTGGGTGAATTGCGCATAAATCGAGAGGCTATCTGATGGCAGGCATCCATGAGTTCTTTGGGTTCCACCACGCGGTTTACCAAACCGATGCGCAGGGCTTCCTGGGCATCAATTTTTTCGGCAGCCAAAATCATTTCCAGAGCGCGTCCGCGCCCTACAAGCTGAGGCAGGCGCTGTGTGCCTCCATATCCAGGAATAACCCCCAGACTTACTTCAGGCAAGCCCATAACAGCATTGTGCGATGCGATGCGCATGTGGCAGCTCATGGCCAGTTCGAGGCCTCCGCCCAGAGCATATCCATTTATGGCTGCAATAACAGGAGTACCCATACTGGGTATATAATTGAAGAGCAGCTGCTGTCCGCGCGCGCTTAGTTCTTTGCCTTCAGGCTTGCCAAATGAGGCAAATTCGGACACATCAGCACCAGCTGCAAAAGCCTTGTCGCCTGATCCGGTGAGGATAACTACCCTTATACTGGAGTCAGCCTCGGCGAGGTGTAGGGCTTCAGAAAGCTCGTTGATGGTATCGATGTTGAGTGCATTGAGCTTGGTGGGTCGCTCAATGGTGATCGTGCACAAGCCGTCGAGGGTGTGCATGGTGATATTGTGGTTGGGCATGGCAGGAGGTGTTTACACAAAGGTAAGGCTCTTCGGCAAAACTTCATTCATTTGGGTAGCTTTGCAATTATGACTAGCGCTTTCCGCAAATGGAGGACTGCATTGCCCCTCGTTCTGATTGCATTCGCCAGCTCGGGGTATGCACAACAGCATGCAGAAAATGGATGGGCCTTGAGTCCCAGAGATACCCTACGGCTGCTCATTTTTTTTGTGGAGGTGGATTACAGCGAAGAACCTGCGCTGGAGCATTACCCTGAAGGGAACGACATTTGGCCCAAAGGAGGGCTTCCTGTTTACGCCGACAGCCTTTTTGATGTGCATTACAGCCCCGAACCCCGTGGGCTCATGAGCCGGTACTACCGGGAAATATCCTTGGGAAACCTGGTAGTCCTTGGGGATTATTTTCCCGAGTTGCAGGTGGTTACCCATGCTGAAGCAAAATCGGGTGCGTCAGGGGTGTACGCCGCGCTCGGCCGCCGTTTTGGCGCTGACAGCTTGTTTTTTTCCCGGCAGGGCTTGTCGCCTCAGCAGTTTGATTTTTGGGCAAAATCGCCAGGCCAGGGCAAGCCTATTCCCCGAAGTTCGGGTTTTGAAGGGGTGGACCATGTCATGGTCATTACGCGCAATTATCACCGGGTGCCCACTGACAATGGACAGGCCTCATCATTCGGCGCGGTGCGCATCGCAGGCCATCGCTGCGATACACACTCCATTTTTGGCGGAGGCCGCAAAGTGCCTTTTGGCATCATGAAGCACGAGTTGAATCATCTGTTTCTGGGGGGCAACAATTTCCATTCGGGAGGGGGCAATGCAGCCATGTTTCAGAGCTATTTGTTCGGGGTGCAGGGTGGTTGGAGCATGATGGGAGCTGCCAACAGCAGCTTGCTCACCTGTGCCGGCTGGGACCGCTACCGGCTGGGGTGGAAGGCCCAGGGCAACAACCACCTCATCAGCGCGAGGGATGCTTCGGGTCATGAGGTCAATGGTGATCTGGACGCGCGTGATGCGCAGCATGCAGGCCGATACCTGCTGCGCGACTTTGCAAGCACCGGTGATGCTTTGCGCATCAAATTGCCATATATCCCTGACAATGAATTTCAACAGTGGTTGTGGATTGAGAACCATACCACCACAGCAATGAATGGCTCTCCATTTGATAAGTACCAATATGCTGAACACGAATGTACTGCGGCAACTCCGGCGGGGCTTTTCATGCAAATGCAAATTGATGCCGATGAAAGGGAAGGCAGCAATATATACAATGCCGTAATGGCCGATTACCTTAGGCCTGTACTGGCCAATGGTTATTACGACATACAATGGGAGGCCGAGAAATTTCAAACGGAGCAACACTGTGTCAATACCTCGGCTTATGAGCCGTACACCCTTGATCCCGTTTTTGAAAATGCCCTCTCGGGCAACCACGAGCAAGAGGTAAGCTACCGGGACATTGCCGAGCCTTATGGCAGGCTAGACCGCTTCGACGCACTGCTTACCATGACCAAACGCATTGATGGGGGATTTGAGCGTCTCAATTTTATGGGTGGGGCTGACCACGCGTTTCAGGAAAATGCAAACGCTTGCATCGGGATGGGCAGCAATCCTTCGAGTGCCAGTATGCTTACGCTGGTGAACAGCAGGACGCCAAGAAAGCCGGATGCGAGAAACAACACCGCAGTGCATCTCAATGGAATCAAGGTATCCATTGAAAAAACTTACCAGGACGGCAGCATATTGCTGGATGTGGGCTTTGGTGACGTGCAGGTGGCGCAACACCGGCGCTGGTGTGCGCCGGGCATAATTTTGTACAACCACAACCCTGAAGGAGATGATCTTGAGGTGCTTCCTGGCATTGTATTGCAATTGGCCCGGGGCGAAACGCCTACACGCTTTGACAAGCCCGATACGCTTTCAGACGGCCGCGTTTTTTTTACAAGCAACACGGTAATGCAGATTAGGGAAGGCGCTTCGATGAAAGTGGGCGGTACACTTTTGATTAAGGATGACAGTACGCTTGAGCTGGAGCACGGAGGGCGGTTGAGCGTGATGAAAGGAGCAAAGGTGAATGTTGGCCCAGAGGCAGTGCTTCATTGCCATGAAGGCTCAAAAGTCATGGTGAGGGGCCGCATTCGCATAGGCAAAGGCGGCAAAGTTATGGTGCATGATGCGGATGCATTTCGCCATTTGCGGAAGCGTACCTGCCAAAAGCGGCGGGTGCTAATCCTTGATTGAGGGAAGCCATACGTGAAAGGTGCTGCCTTGTCCTTCACGGCTTTCAAACCATATTTTACCGCGGCTGCTCTCTACAATGCGTCGGGTGAGGGCGAGTCCGAGGCCCATGCCCCTGGATTTGGTGGTGAAATTGGGCATAAAAATGCGTTCAGCAAGTGCGGGGTCTATTCCAATTCCATTGTCACGCACACTTGCAATATATCCTCCATCAGGGGCTTCGGCCAATTCTACAAGCACCTCTCCTTTGCGGCCTTCAGGAATGGCCTGTATGGCGTTTTTGATTAGGTTGTTGAATACCCTAAGGAGTTGATCTTTGTCAGAACTTACCCATGCTTCGTGATCGGCGATGTTCCGAAATTCCACTTTAACGTTCTCAAAGCGCGAGTACAATGAGGTGGTATTCATCAAAATTTCGGCAAGCGTCACCCGTTCCTCTTTGCCTGCAGGCATTTTGGCGAAGTCACTGAAGGCATTGGCAATGGCACTCAGCGCGTCTATTTGCTCGATCAAGTTGGATGTGAGGCGATGTATTTGAGAAGGATCAGGCGCGTCACCCCTGCTCAAGCTCCGCTCAAGGTATTGAATGTTGAGCTTCATTGGTGTAAGCGGATTTCTGATTTCGTGTGCCACTTGCTTGGCCATTTCCCTCCATGCCGATTCGCGCTCACCCTGTGCCAATTGTTCAGCAGTTGCTTCCAATTCGGCTACTTTCGCGTTGTACTCGGCTACGAGCAGCCCAATTTCGTCATTGGCAGCATAGCCAATAATGCGGTTGGTCTTGCCGAGTTCTACTTTTGAAAGGCTTTCGCGAATGAGGCGGAGCGGGGCAGTGATGAATTGCGCCATGAACAAACCCACCACCATGCTCAAAATAAAGAGTATTACGAAGAGGTTGATCACCGTTTCGAAGAAGGAAGCGATCTCTCTCTGTAATTCTTCCTGTTGCGCAAAATAGGGGAGGTTGATGTAGCCCAGGAGTTCGCCGCGGCGGTTGAAAAACGGACTGTAACCTGAGATGTACGCCAGCTCACCAATTTGCTCCTCATGGAGAAAACTGGTGAGCTTCAAATGCGCCATGGAGGTGTATGCGGTGGGATTCATGCGCCGCGAAATAAGGCCCTCATTGAACATGCGCAATTGGCTTGAAGCCAAAAGGTCGCCATCGGTATCGAACAGATGAATGTCGGTGAGGTAAACGAAGGAAAGCTGCGAGAGCATGCGTGATACATGTTCACTCATGGTAAAGTCAAGGGCTTCTTCTTCGTCGAGTTTGTCCTGTATTTCACGCGTAATGCTCAGCATCTTTTCCCTCACGAGGCCACGGTTTTTGGCCGAGTAATTGGTCTCGATATAGAAGGTGGTAGCCCATGCGAGCAGGAGCATTCCCGTGAGGGTAACACCAATCAGCAATATTTGAATTTTTTGATTCAGGTTGATCCCACGCCGGAGCTTGGGTCGTAGCAGTCGACTGAGCAGTTGTGTAAGGGCAAACAGCAAGGCGAAAGCAGCACTGATGTAGCTGAAGGCGGTGAGCCTGTCAATGATGCCCGGACTGCGCAGGGAGATGACGATTGTGGTTTCATCATCAATCTTACTCACAAGGTGCTCAAAGCCCTTTTTGACCACGAAACTCGGATAGCTTTCGAGGTTTGTAAATATTGTGGATTCCCGTCGATAGGGGTAAAGCCCGGTTGCGTTACGGAGGGTGCCCTTGATGTATTTGGCGGTGGCATAGTCTTCGGCGCTGCGCCATGAGAGGTTGGTTTTGGCGTCGACGAGCAGTTCAGGGAATCCAGACTTATTGCCGAAAGCTTTTGAATTCAATAGAATTACAAGGTGTCCATCGGGTGTGGGTTGCAAACTGTAGTGCAGGGGCACAATGGCTATGTAGCTCGTTATATCTCGCCGGTCTGCCCGGTACAAGAGCAGCGGACTTCCGGCTGTTGGTTCGCCGCTTTGATCGGCCAGGCGCAAAAATTCTTTGAATGAAGTGGGCCTTACGGGAGTCAACCTTCCCCAGGCGCTGCTATCAGCCACGAAAGGGTATACCTCCACTTGGTAGTTGCCCCAATATCCAGTAAAGTAGCGCTGCATGATGTAGCCCTCGAGTACGGCACGGGTATGGAGTTCATTTTCTTCAAAAACCTGCTGCACGTTGCGGTCCCGGCTCAGCGATTTCACCAAATCGTTGAAGAGTAGCTCGGCTACAGGATCGTTGTTTGGCACCAACTTTTCAACCAGTATGAGCCGTTGATTGTGCTCTCGTTTGTGGCTGTATTTATTGAAATTGTGTGCGGCGACACCGGCGAGAAGCGCTATCAATACCACAAGTGGTGCCAGCCGCAGTATGCTTTGCCTGACGCTAAATCGGGTAGCTATAAGTATGCCCATCACTGCTACCGGCCACAACACGAAGGCCAGATCACGGATGCCGATGTGGTGGGCTACAACGATGTGAGCGCTTGCCAACAAAAGTAAGGGCAGCAGAAGCGTTTTTGCCGAAAGGCCCTTGTTGCGTGCATCCGTTACCAATGCATCGGCGAGCAAATAGAAGCTCAAATAGGCCATGGCACTCAATACAATTCCCAACAAGCTGAAATTATTGAGACTGGTTATGACGTTGATTTCAAAAGGTATATTTGAATTGAGCACAAGGCCTTTGAGCAAATGATTGATGAAAACCGCGTATGCAAGGAGCAGGACCATGCCTGCCCAAAACCCCAAAAGGGTGAAGCGCCCGCGTGACACTTTATTTGAAATCAGCCCGAAACGTGCCACCAAAGCCAGAATTACAAGCAAGGACAAGTTGAGCGACAAGTCGGCAAAAGAGGGGAACCAGCGTGAGCTTGCATATACAGTGGGATTGAACCAATCCAAACCCGAAATGAAGCCAGGCCAGCCTGCACCAATACTCCATACGCGCAGGCCTAGCGATGCAAGTGCGAACAAGGTGAAAACCATCCACCTGCTTATGCGCTTCAAGAGGAGAAGGCGCATGAGGAGCAACAAGCCCCTGAGCACCAGCGCAGCACCTGCGATGATCAATATGATAAATATGGCTGCGTTGTGTTTGGTTTGTGCGGCATCGGGCTCTGTTTCCAGGTAAAAGAACTGGTGGTTGGCTTTGAGTTTAACAGCGCCTTTGACTGGTTTGGTCCCTATATTGGAGATACCTTCAAAGCGAAAGGAGGGGGCAAAATCATTTTTCAGGTATTGATTTTGGTACGGAAATTCGCGTTTGAGCAGTATCGTTGCCACATATTCTTCGATCCCATCGCTCAAATACAGCAGCCGATACCAGCCATTTTCGAATTTATGTATTTCGCGGCCCTGTACTGCTACCCGCTTTACACTGATGGGCGAAATGATGTTGGTGCTCCAAAGAATAAGTTCATCGTTGCGAAAAGCAAATACAGAAATACCTTGTTCATTCTTGAGCCGTGAGAGGTAATCGGCCTGAGCATGCATGGTATGGCGTGCACCTGTACGGTGAATTTCGCGGCGCACAAAATCAATGCTCCTGAGGGCTTTCTGTGATTTGTCATCGAGGGCAGCCGCAAACTCTTCCGCACTCCGTAATGGTTTGGCATCGCTTCTGGAATAATCGGCTGCTGAGGGCGCGATAAGCACCATGAGCAGGCCGCCAAGCATGAAGCCCAAGGATTGTAGAAAATGTGTGCGCATCAAGTGGCCTTAATTAGCACAAATTAGGCCAAAAAAAAGGCCTTTCCCAAATGGATAAGGCCTTTCTCTGCACAGTTGATATGAACTTTAACCATTGAGCGCCTCAGCTCCCGAAACAATTTCAAGAATTTCGTTCGTGATGGAAGCCTGACGGGCTTTGTTGTATGTAAGGTTGAGCTGCTTCACCAGTTCGGTGGCATTGTCGGTGGCCTGGTGCATGGCCGTCATTCTGGCCCCATGTTCGGCAGCATTGCTGTCGAGCAACGCTTTGTAAAATTGGGTTTTCAAGGATGCCGGAATAAGCGCGGTCACAATTGCCTCTTTGCTGGGCTCGAATATGAACTCAGTCTGTGTTTTACTGGTTTTGTTTTCTTCATTTTGAACGGGTGCAATGGGCAGAAATACTTCTACCGTTGTGTTTTGCACCGCTGCATTTTTGAAACTGTTGTAAACGAGGTAAACTTTGTCGAGTTTTTTCTCCACAAACTTGTCCATCACACTCAGCGCTATTTCTGAAGCAGTTTCAAAATTGAGGTTGCCAAACACTTCGTAGGGCAGCACAGGGTATCCTGCACCGGGCAAGTACCCCCCTTTTTTGAAAGTATCATAGGCCTTCTTGCCTACACCAAGCACCTTTATTTTTGCGCCTTTGTGCTCTTCAATAAGCTCGTTTACTTTGCGGTGTATATTGTTGTTAAAGCCGCCGCACAAGCCTCTGTTAGAATTGATAGCCACAATCAACACGCGATTCACTTCACGTTGGGCACCGTAAGCATTGTCACTCACGTCGAGTGATGCGCTGAGGTTGCTAAGTATTTCCTGCATTTTTTGGGCATAGGGCCTCATGCGGCTTATGGCTCCCTGCGCCCTGTGCAATTTGGCTGCCGATACCATTTTCATGGCAGAAGTGATCTGCTTCGTCGAATTAACCGAAGTAATGCGGCTGCGTATTTCCTTAAGGTTGGCCATATACTTTAATACTCTTTAGCACCCTTTCGGGCAAATAATCAAGCGCGGTACTTCTCGCTGAGATCAGCGGCTACCTTGCGCAGTGTGTTGGTTACTTCGTCGTTGATGACACCTTTCCTCAAAGTTTCAAGCGTATCGGCGTGCTTGGCTGCCATAAAATCGAGGTATTCTATCTCGAATTCTTTGATACGGTTCACAGGTACATTGTTCAGGAGCGCGTTGGTACCGAGGTAAATGATGGCAATTTGTTTTTCGACCGACATGGGCGAGTTTTCATTCTGCTTGAGTATCTCCACATTGCGCCGCCCTTTGCCAAGTACAGCCATGGTAGCGGCATCGAGGTCGGAGCCAAATTTGGAAAAGGCTTCCAGCTCACGGAATTGGGCCTGGTCGATTTTGAGTGTTCCCGCTACCTTTTTCATCGACTTGATCTGTGCTGATCCACCTACACGGCTTACAGAAATACCAACGTTGATGGCGGGACGCACACCGCTCAAAAAGAGGGTTGATTCAAGAAAGATCTGGCCATCAGTAATCGAAATTACGTTGGTAGGGATATAGGCCGACACGTCGCCCGATTGGGTTTCGATAATGGGCAAAGCGGTCAGAGAGCCACCGCCCTTTACCTTACCCTGGAGTGACTGCGGAAGGTCGTTCATATTGGCAGCAATTTCATCGGAATTGATGATTTTGGCTGCGCGCTCGAGCAGTCGGGAGTGCAGGTAGAATACATCGCCGGGGTATGCTTCACGTCCGGGAGGGCGGCGTAGGAGTAGTGATACTTCGCGGTAAGCCACGGCTTGCTTGCTGAGGTCGTCATACACGATAAGTGCAGGGCGACCCGTATCGCGGAAGAATTCACCAATGGCGGCACCTGCGAAAGGAGCGAGGTATTGCATAGGGGCAGGATCGGAAGCATTGGCAGCCACGATAATGGTATAAGCCATGGCTCCGGTGTCTTCCAGCTTTTTTACAAGCTGTGCAACGGTAGAACCTTTTTGGCCAATGGCTACATAAATGCAATACACGGGCTCCCCGCGGTCATAAAATTCGCGTTGGTTGATGATGGTGTCCACTGCCACCGCCGACTTGCCGGTTTGCCGGTCGCCGATAATGAGCTCGCGCTGCCCTCTGCCAATAGGGATCATGGCATCAACAGCCTTGATACCCGTTTGCAAAGGTTCATTTACAGGTTGGCGGTAGATAACACCAGGAGCTTTGCGCTCCAATGGCATTTCAAAGAGCTCGCCCCCAATGGGACCCTTGCCATCAATGGGTTCTCCGAGTGTATTTACCACGCGGCCTACCATACCTTCACCTACTTGTAGGGACGAAATGCGCCCGGTGCGCTTTACCGTATCACCTTCTTTGATGTCGTGGCCTGCTCCAAGCAGCACCGCGCCCACATTGTCTTCTTCGAGATTGAGTACCGTGCCCAAGAGGCCGGTTTCAAATTCGATGAGCTCACCTGCTTGTACACTTGTAAGGCCGTAAATGCGGGCTATGCCATCACCTACCTGGAGCACGGTGCCCACTTCCTGGAGCTCAGCTTCTGATTTGAAGCCGGCAAGTTGTTCTCTGAGTATCGCTGAAACTTCAGCCGGATTAATGTCCGCCATGTGCGTGTTTTTAAAATTTTGATACGTAAGGGTTGTTCCAGTAATACCTTCGCACCGATTTGATGCGGCTGGAAATGGTTTCGTCGTAAAGTTTGTCACCCACTTTGATTGAGAAGCCCGCGATTACTTCGGGTTTTACAAGTTCTTTGAGTTCAACTTTGTCGTAAATATTTTCTACCAGTTTGGTAATATTTGCTCTTTGCTCTGTATCGAGTGGTACTGCCGTGGTTACTTCGGCAAGGGCTATACCGCGGTACTCCCTCAATTGCTCACGAAATGAATGCGCAATTCCTGGAATCACGCCTTCCCTTCGTTTGTTGACCAGAATGACCAAAAAGCGCATGGTCATATCGTTCACTTTACCACTGAATATGCTGTGCAGAATTTTTTCCTTTTTGTCAGCTTTGATCAATGGACTTTTAAAGAACTTCAGCAAATCTTTATTCTGCGTATAGGCCTTGTGGATCAAAGCCATGTCGGCACTTATTTCCTGCACCTTGTTTTGCTCTATAGCAAGGTCGAGGAGGGACTTGGCATATCTTCTGGATGCTTTAATTTCGCGGTGCATCTCAGTTCAATTTGGTGTTGGCGTCCTCGATGTACTTGTCGATGAGTTTCTTCTGCTCAGCACCTGAACTGAACTTGTCACGCAGCAGCATTTCAGCAAGTTCCAGACTCAAGGTAGCTACTTTATTGCGGAGTTCAGTGATTGCCGCCATCTTCTCATTGTTGATGGTTTCTCGGGCTGACTGTACAATGCGGTTGTATTCATCATTGCCCTTTACTTTGGCCTCTTCCATAAGGCGGTTTTTTATATCGCGGGCTTCCTTGAGCAGGGCATCACGTTCCAGCCTTGCTTGTTTCAACAGCTCTTCATTGTCAGCTTTGAGGGCTGCCATTTGGTTTCTGGCTTCCTTTGCAGCCTTAAGCGACTCCTCAATGGTGCTTTCACGCTCTTTAATGGCTGCCAAAATAGGCTTCCATGCAAACTTGCCCAGAATGAATGCCACCGCGAGGAATGCGATTGTTGACCAAAGAACGGTACCTATACTTACTTCAAGCATGGGATAATATATTTAGGGTTTTTTCAAAGTAGTGGTGAAAAAGAGACACGGCCAACCGCCGGATCTCTTTTCGTTGATTGTTCTTACAGTACCACGAGCAAGCACACGATTACTGCAAAAAGGGCAACACCTTCAATAAGGGCTGCTGCAACAATCATGTTAGCGCGGATATCGCCGGTAGCCTCTGGCTGACGTGCCATAGATTCCAAAGCTGATCCACCAATGCGGCCGATACCAACACCGGCAGCCAAAGCTGCTACACCTGCGCCGATGGCGGCCAAACCTTCATTGGCTGCTGCTTGTAAAAGAACTCCGAGTAATTCCATGAGAATTGTGATTTATGTGATTTGCTTATTGCCTGTTGTTAAGTTTTGTCATTAGTGATGGGCCTCTTGGGTTGCATCGCCAAAATATAGCGCCGCCAAAAGCGTGAAAACATACGCCTGTAGAAAGGCCACCAACAATTCAATGAAAAACATGAAAATCATAAATAGAGTGCTGCCTACTCCTACGCCATAGCCTGCCACAGCACTGCTTTGCCCAAAAATCAATATGAGCGAAACAAAGGAGAGGATAATGATATGCCCTGCTGTAATGTTGGCAGTGAGACGTATCATCAGAACGAGCGGTTTTATAAAGATGCTCGCAATCTCTATAGGCACCAAAATAAACTTGATGGGCAGCGGTACGCCTGATGGCCAAAAAATGTGTCCCCAGTAATGTTTATTTCCATTGAGGGTAACGATGATAAAAACAACAGCCGCCAATACCAGGGTTACGGATAAAGTTCCCGTAACATTGAATCCCCCAATGAATGGAATGAGCCCAAGCATATTGGCTATCCAAATAAAGAAAAATATGGTGAGTAGGAAAGGCATAAACTTGTCGGCATTGTGCCTGCCTATACTGGGAATGGCCACCTCGTCACGGATGAACAAAATGAGTGGTTCCATGAAGGACTGCAGTCCTTTAGGCGCTTCACCGCGTCTCTTGCCGTAAGCTTTTGCAACTGAACCGAAAATGAGGATCAACAGCAAGCATGTAAGAAACAAGCCCACAACACTTTTGGTTAGGCTTAAGTCCAAAGGTTTTGCATTGGTAATTTTTTCAGTTTCAGGATCAAATTCGATTTCGCTTTGATCGCCCGCGTAGTATATGCGCTCATGGAACATGATGTAATCACCATGAACGAAGTAATGCTCCTGAACCTCTTCGCCTTGGCTGTTGGTGTAATTGAAGTGTTTCTCGTTGTGGTAGAGATGGCTGCTTGAAAATATTTCAAGGCCATTTTTTCCGTAAACAATCACCGGAAGGTAAAATGCAAAATCGCCGATGATGTGTATTTCATGGGCATCGGCAATGTGGTGCATAATCATTTTGCCTGCGTCGAAAGGCGCATCCGTATGCCGGGGATGCTCGTATTGTGGGTCGGCTTTCGCCGGAAATGCACAAACGAGCATTAACAATAGAGAAATCGTTATGGCGTTAAGATGCTGAAAGAACGGTATTTTAACTGGCATCGGCGGTTCTGTTGTGCAGCAAATATGGCTGCCAAAAAATCGCTGCAAAGCTATGTATTTATTCCGCAAAAGGAAACGAAACCAGGCTTTTTTGTTTCGGGGTTTACCACCGGTGGTTGAAGGCCGCAGGGGGGCCGTTTATTTACTCCTCATGCGAGGCAGTAGATCACCAATTTCGAGAACGGTATATACCATGTAGGCTACGGCGTAACCGATGGCAGTAAAGTTCAGTTGCTCTCGGGCCGTAAGCCCCACTATGACGAGCAGCATACCTGAGCACAGCAGTTTGATGGTCATAGAGAGCATGAAGTAATTTACGAAGATGGCCGGGCGCTTTTGCTCTGCCTGAAGCAAAAAGCGGTGTATGGTCAATGAGAGCAGGGCAATGAACGCGAGTGAAAACCAAAATGCCAGAGGTACATGCGTTGGGCTGCCAAAACGGACTACAAGCATTGCGCCAACTACAATGGCAATGGTAGCCAAAACGAATAGATATAAAAATCTGGACATAAATTATAGCTTGCGGAGATCGGAAATGACAAAGTAAAGTGCAAGCCCAACTCCGAGCAAGGCTCCCGCTATGGTGGCCCATGGGGTTTGTGTTGCAATGCGGCCGTCTGCCCATTGGCCTGCATAGATGCCGAGGTATATTACAGCGCCCATTTTTATGGCCATGCCGGTAAAGAGGTACACGGCTGTTGATCGTTTGGAATCAGCGTGCTCCTTCCCTGATTTTTTCGATGTTTTGGGATTCGAGCTCATTTTTTTGTTTAAGGTCCTTCACGACACCACCGCCCATTTCGCATTTGCCAGTGAATACTGCCCCGGGCTCGATGGCCAGCTTTTTGGTAACGATATCGCAGTCAAGCCGCGCGGTTGATTTGAGCGAAAGCAAGCCATTTACATGGATCTTTCCGGATATGTTGCCCTCGATATCGGCATTTTCGCAATGCACTTCACCTACAATGGTACCACTGGCACCCACCACAAGGCGGCCTTTCACCTTGATGTCGCCTTTCACATTGCCGTCTATTCGGATGTTGCTGTCAGAGTTTACAAGGCCTTCAATGTCTGTGCCTTGTACTATACGGTTTAACTTTTCGGGCGAGTGGGTTTCACTGTTTGAAACGTCTTTGTTGTTTGTGTTTTTAAACATTATACTGGAGTATTTGGGGGTCTAGAAGTATGACTCTTGAAAGAATATCTGGTATACGTCGGCGTTTTTGTTTCGGAACAGGGTGGTAAAGTTTTTCGTCGTGATGGTAAAGTTAGGGTATTTCTTTTGGAGCAATTCTTCGAGGAGGCCCTTGTTCTTATTGAAGGTATTGTAATACTCCATGGCTTCCTCCTTGTTTTTAAAACTGCGTACAATGACAATTTGGTGGTCTTTGTCAATGAAGCTATTGGTTACCCTCAAGTTGGCATTTCTGTAAAATTCAGTGTTAAACTGTGACACCGTTTCCTTTAAGGTTGTCGCATTTTCAGCTTCTTTGGGGAAAATCAGCGCGAAGAAGTGTTCAGATTCATGGTCGGTTTTGAACATGGAAGTATTCACATCAGCCGCTGGAGCAGCAGCGGCTACCGCGTCGGGATCGTCGGGAGTGTCCAGGCCAGCGAGTTTGTCGCGTTGGGCGTCTTCTCTGGCTTTTCTTGCCTTGGCTTCGTTGAGCATGCCCAGGAGTTCAGCAGCTTTTTCGCCCTCTTCGGTACCAGGAAATTTGCTGATTGTTTCTTTGAGCACATTTTCAAAGGCATTGGGGTCATTTTTAGCACTGAGGCTAAGGGCTTTAACGAGGTAGTATTTGGGGAGGAAGTTGTTGTCGGGTTCGGCGGATATTACTGAATTACAGACAATAAGTACATCGTTGTACTGACGTCGGTTGTACTTTTTAAACAATTCTTCGTAGGCCAGTTTTTCCGCTTCATAGTTGGCATTGCGCTGGCTTACATAGTCGGGGTTGAGGATAAGTTTGGCGAATTCAGAATTGGGATAATCGCTCAGAATGATGTCCTTCCAAAACTCAGAGTTGTCTTTAAATCCTGTACCTACGAATCCGCCCGAGAGTTCTTTCTCATAGTAGATGCGGTAGAGTTGATAGTAAGCGCTTGGTGCTGTGGCGCTGGTATCATAGTCGACCGTAATGCGCATAAAACTCTCAATCGAGTTGTCCTCATCCTTCAAACGCTCTTTGTATATGAGGCCAATGTCGTAGAGGGCTTCGATATTTTGGTTGTGCAATACAGCTTGGGCGGAGTCGCTGATTGGCAGCATCTCCAAGTATTCTTCAAGCGTTTTGATCCCTGAATCCATGTCTTGGGCCATATCGAGGGCTGCATTGGGGTCATCGGGATTGGCACTCGCCATAACGCTGGCTTTGGTGCTGCGGCGCCAATTGTCTTCCAACTTGCGGCTTCCCCATACCCGTTTGAATTCCTGCATGCCCTTACCCAATGCGGAGGGGTTGTAGAAGTACCAATTTTTGCCCGAACCATAGCTCTGTGTGCCACCACCACCTGTTGAGGCATACTGCAAGCGTTCCAGAGCCTCCTGTTCTTCTAATTTTTTCCGTTCAAATTCCGCTTCGAGTTTGGCAATCATGCTGATGATGAACTTTTCGCGCTCGCGCTCATCCATGTTGGCGAGATTGAGGAGGCTGTCATTGGTGGTGAGGATGTCGAGGTTTTTTACCAACTCCCCCAAAGAGCTGGCTTTCGCCAAAATGTCATAATAGCCGGGAAAATCTTCGGTGATCAGTGTAGCCGTACTGTCGTAGTAATTTTTTGCCGTAAGGTACTCCCTGTCATAAAAGTATAAATCGGCAATGCGGAGGTAAGTCTTTGCTTTCTGCTTGGTGTTGGTGGTGCTGTTCAGTGCCGAAAGCCTCAAAAGTCTCAAGCCTTCTTCAATATGGCGCTCTTCGAGCTCAATTTCGGCCCAGGCGTAGTATATCTGATCGAGGAAGTCGCGGTACTTCTCTTCACGTGACATATCGCGGAGCATATCCTTGATTTTTTTGGAATCGAGCTTGCGGTCAAAGGCGAGTGCCTGGCTAATCTTCGCGTAAAATTCCATTTCGTAACCCGGCTTCAACTCCACTACCTGCTGATAGTTTTGAATGGCCTGTGCGCTTTTGCCTTCTTGTTGATAGGCCTGTCCCGTGATGTAGGTGAGGCGCGCCTTCATCATGCGGTCGGTTTCGGCACGGGCGGCATCTTCCAGATAGGGGATGGCCTCTTTGTACTTGCCTTGCCGCATATACATGTCCGCGTATACAGCGTTGATTTGGGCGTCGAAATTTTTTGGTCGGTCTTTGCCCATGTCTTTTTCGATCACGCTCAGCACCGTTTTGGCTTTGGGGTAGCGCTCGCTTTCAAAGTAGGTGCGCGCCAGCCACAGGGCCGATTCATAGCGTGAACTTTGGCCCTTGTATTTTTTGGCCACATAGGCAAAGCTTTCCTGAGCAGTGGCGTAACGGCCCTTATAAAAATTGGCTTTTCCGATGAGCAGGTAGGCGTCGTCAATCCATTTGTTCAACTCTTTCTTGTTGATTTCCATCGAATGGCGGTCAATGAGTGTCCCACATTTTTCGATGATGGCATCCATTTGAGGAAAGAGGTTCTTTTGCTGATCCTCGGTTGGCGCTACAAATACCGGAAGTGGTTCGAGGTAATCTTCCTGCTTTTCGGCCCAGAGTTGTTGGTTGGTGAGCACCCAAATTTCATTCGCATTGAAGTACCAATTGAACTGCGAAGTGGTCTGGTGATAAAAGCGGCTGGTAAATTTATCTTTTTTGCGCGAACAGGCTGTACTCAACACCATAAGTGCGAGCAAAGAAAGCAGCAACAAGGAAAGCCGGCTAAAGCGCATTGGACATGAAAGGACTAAAAGAGGTAACGATCCCAATGCAAAATTATTGTTTTTTGGCACACTGTGGCCCATACAGCCTTGTGAGTACAGCGCTTTCACACAAAATTCATGGGCGTACGCGTTTATAAGGAGGCATATCTTGGCCATAATTTCTTTGAAACAGCATGTAGGCAAGGCTTTCTGCCAAGACTTACACGTGTTTGGCAATGCCAGGCACTTACAGTCGGTGATCTCTGGGCAGGTCTGGAGGAATGATGAATGTTGCATGTTGCGGTTTCCCAAAGTTGAGATGCCTTCAGCCATCCCTTTTTTTTCCCCGATATTTGCCGCCTGAGTCCATACGGATGGCCGAAAAGAAACCCAAAGAACGCAAGAAGCTCATCAGCCGACTGAAAAGCCGCTACCGGCTTGTGCTGGTCAACGATGTGACCTTCGACGAGCGCTTTTCAGCTTATTTGAAACCGCTCAATGTGATTGCGGCTGTGGCTTTCATCTTTTTTGTCATTGCTGCAGTGGTGGTGTCGCTCATCGTGTTTACCCCTTTGAAGGAGTATATACCTGGGTACAGCGATACGCAAACGCGCATCCAAGCCTTGCAGGCAGCGGTGCGGGCCGACTCGCTCTCAGAAGTGCAACGCAAGTACACCCAATACCTTGATAATCTCGCTAAAGTGTTGTCAGGTGAGGTGGCAGCCGATAGCAGCTCCGAATTTGAAGAAAGTCCGAAACGCATTACTTACGACGCGCTGAGCTTCGCCATATCAAGGGAAGACTCTCTGCTGCGCCGCCAAATTGAATCGGAGGAACGTTTTGCCTTGAATCCAGGAACCGGATTTTCGAGCGCTGCCATGGGACTTCCCGGAGTTTTCTTCTTTCCACCACTAAGGGGTTTGGTGCTCAGCTCTTTTGACCCTACCATTGGGCATTTCGGGGTCGATGTTGCCGCACCCGAAGGGAGTGCAATTAGCGCTGTGTATACAGGTACCATTACCCTGGCATCCTTCACCAGCGATGCCGGTTATGTAATTCACATCCAGCACCCAAACAACCTTGTGAGTGCTTACAAACACAACTCGAGCTTACTGAAAAATGTGGGCGCAAGGGTCGATGCCGGCGATATCATCGCCATACTCGGCAATACCGGAGAGCAGAGCGATGGCCCCCACCTGCACTTTGAGTTGTGGTACAACGGCAACCCCCTCGACCCACAGGAATTTATCGCTTTCAGCAAATAAAGCAGCCGCCATGGGAATCAAATCACTGCTCAGCAAGCCCCTCGCCGCCTACACCGCCTACCGCGTAAACCAATGGAAGCGCAAGGCCCTCCACACCCAGGAGGCTACCCTGAAGCGCATCCTCCAGCAGGCCTCCAACACGGCCTTCGGGCGTGAGCATGGATTCGAAGGGATACGCAGCTACACCGATTTCAAAGCCGCCGTACCCATACGCGACTACGAGGCCCTCAAGCCTTACGTGGACCGCATGGTGGCCGGTGAGGCCGATGTGCTGTGGCCCGGCAGGCCCATGTATTTTTCCAAAACCTCGGGTACCACTTCCGGCGCCAAGTACATCCCCATCAGCAAGGAGAGCATGGGCCACCACATCGACGCGGCCCGCAATGCATTGCTGCTATACATCGCCGAAACGGGACGCGCCGGCTTTGTGGATGGCAACATGATTTTCCTGCAAGGCAGCCCCGTACTGGGCGATACCAAAGGCGTGCCCACGGGCAGGCTCAGCGGCATCGTAGCCCACCACGTACCGGCCTACCTCCAACAAAACCGCCTTCCCAGCCTCGAAACCAACAGCATCGACGATTGGGAAACCAAGGTGGACCGCATCATCGACGAAACCATGGAGCGGCCTATGACCCTCATCAGCGGCATCCCCAGCTGGGTGCAGCACTACTTTGAAAAATTGCTGGAGCGCAGCGGCAAGGCCACCGTGCAGGAAGTGTTTCCACAGTTCAGTCTCTTTGTGTACGGTGGGGTGAATTACGAGCCTTACCGTCATCGTTTTGAGCGCCTTATCGGCAAAAGGGTGGACAGCATCGAGACCTATCCCGCCAGCGAGGGTTTCATCGCTTTTCAGGATACACAATCGGAGCCGGGCCTGCTGCTCAACACCGATGCGGGGATTTTCTTTGAGTTCGTTCCGGCAGAGCAGTATTTTGATGACAATCCGCCCCGACTGCGCCTGCATGAGGTGGAAGTGGACAAAAATTACGCCCTGTTGCTCAGTACCAATGCCGGCCTCTGGGGCTACAGCATCGGCGATACGGTGAAGTTTGTGAGCACCGACCCCTACCGGATTTTGGTCACGGGGCGCATCAAGCATTTCACCTCTGCCTTTGGCGAGCACGTCATTGCCGAAGAGGTGGAAGCCGCCATGAGCGTGGCCTTGGAGCAATGCGGTGGACAGGTGATCGAATTTACCGTGGCACCCCAGCTCGAGCCCGCCGAAGGGCTGCCCTACCACGAGTGGTGCATCGCTTTTGCCGAAAGGCCAAAGGACATGGAAGCTTTCGCCAAAGCACTGGATGACACCATGCAAGCCAAGAACATTTATTATGCTGACCTGATCAAAGGCAAAATATTGCGGCCCATGGTTATAACAAGCCTCGCGCCCGATGCGTTCAATCGCTACATGAAGTCGGTGGGCAAGCTCGGTGGGCAAAACAAGGTGTCGCGCCTGAGCAATGACCGCAAAATAGCCGATGCATTGCAGGAATGGCGTATCACTTGAGCATTCGTTTTCTGTTATTTACCCTCGTTTTGCTTTCCGCAAAATGGGCTGTAGCACAGTTGCAGCTGGCCAACACGGTGCACGATTTTGGCACGCTGACGCGGGCCGATGTGCGCTATGCTGATTTCGCCATCCACAATGTGGGCAGCAAGCCGGAAGTGCTGTTCAGGGTGGAGGTGCCTAAAGGTGTGGAGGTGAAAATGAGCGCCAAAACCATTGCCCCGGGCACCACCGAAACCATCCGCCTGCATTACAATCCTCAGATGGCAGGGCCTTTCAGGTTGGAGGCCAAAGTATTTGCCAGTGCATGGATGGAGCCGCGCAGCCTGCGACTGAGTGGGGAGAGCACCTTCGCCGAGACCGGGGTGCCCTGTCCCGATTTTGGGAGCGACCCGGCCGGCCTCACCCGCCTCTTTCACGTAAGCCTCCGCGATGCCAACATGCGCCCGGTGGCAGGTGCCGAAGTGCGCCTTTACCGCGATGGAAGGCTGGCCACTGCTACCCGCAGCGATGCGAATGGGGAGCTCAGCACCGAACTGCCCCCGGCACGCTACCTCCTCTCTGCCCGCCTCGGAACCGTTGAAGCCGATACGGTGATCTATGCCAGTGCCGTACGCGACCACGTATTGCTCGTGCTTCCGGAAGCGCTGCCCCAGCCCAGCCCACCCGCGCTGGAGGAACCGCTGGCCTCAGCTGATTTTCCCGACGACAGCGGAGTCCGTAAGGAAAAGGAAAGCAAACCTGCACCGCCTGCGACACCCAAGCCTGCCCCAACCAGCGAGCCCAACGCCGAGCCAGAACCCGAAATCGTCCTTGACTTGCCTTCACGGCAAAAACCAAAGTCGGAAAAACGACCCCCGGCTAATCCTGCCAACCCGGCACCAGCCGGGCGGCCTGCAGGCCCCATCCCGGGCGACAATCCGCTGATGCCGCTGGCGGAGTACAAGCAAAGCAATGTGGTGTTTTTGGTGGATGTGAGTACCTCGATGAAGCATCAGGGCCGGCTCGACCTGCTCAAAATTGCCATGACCGACCTGCTGCAGGTGCTGCGTGATGTGGACCGCTTTACCCTGATTAGCTACGCCAGTGATACCGAATTGCTGCTGGGAGCTTCTCAAAACCTGAACCGGGAGGAGGTGGCTGCAGCCATTGCCGCTCTGGAGGCCCGGGGCAGCACCGAGGGCGCCAAGGCCATCGATTTTGCCGGAAAGGAAGCCTTGAAGCACTTCCTTCCCGAAGGGCACAATACCCTTTACCTCGCCACCGATGGGGCCTTCAATGCGGGTGCCGTGCTTGCCACCAAACTGGTGCGCAAGTACCGCAAGCGGGGGGTGGAAACATCGGTGTTGTGTATCCGCTGCGGCAAATACACCACGGAGGAAATGAGCGCACTGGCTGAGGAAGGTGCGGGACGCTTTGTACCCATCAGTAGCCCGGCTGATGCAGGAGAGGCGCTGATCGAAGTCCTCAAGCAGGGGGCAGTACACAGATAGATGACAGGCCATAAAAAAATTGACACAAAAAAAGGAACTACCCATGAAGGCAATTCCTTTTTACGTTCAATTTAAACGAGAGCGTGATTATCTCCTGTCAGGCTGTTGTTGTTGGTTGCCTGGGTGACCAGAACCTGGTGAACCTGGCGGAACTTGTTGCTGGCCTTGACCGGCTCCATCACGTTGATTGTCGCCACGATTCCACGAATACTGATCTCTGTTTTTCTCGTACCTCTTGTACTGGTCATCGTTCAGAATGCTTTTTAATTGACGGTCATATTCTTCGTCTGCGCTCTTTTGATTTTGTTGCATTTTTTGACGGTCCGTGGTTGATTGACGCATCTTCGTTTGGTCGCTGTGGTGTTTTGTGTTGAGCTCGCTCAAACGCTTGCGCTGGTTGTCATCGAGATTGAAATCTCGTACCATACGATCGGTTTGGGTACGTACCTGGTCAGTTTGTTGTGTACCTGGTTGATTTTGCTGTTGTGTTCCTTGGTTTTGAGCCATTGCTGCAAAACTAAAAATCGCCAAAGTGGCTGTGATTAGGAGGGTTTTCATAATTGTGAGTTTAAGGATTTTCATTTCAAAGGTTTTCAATCTCTGTGCCGATGGTCGAAGAGGTACATTTAAGACACATAAACGCATTAAGGTCAATACCAAATGAAACGAAACAGATGTGGATACACTTCTAGGCCGTTGGAGGGGATTGATGATACTACACCCCACTTTGGGGATTTAATCCATCACCAGCCCACTTTGTGTACAGCATGCGAACCCGCGCCGCTTACCATTTTGTTCGTTCCTAACTTTTGGCCGGGCTCAATTAAAGAACAATCTGCACCTTCCGAGGGGTCCCTATTTTTTTGAAAGGACTCCCAAAAAGGAAATCATCACGTCAAATACATGTCATCACATGAGGTGTGCATAGTAAAACCCGTCCTTTATGATTTGGGAACAAAAATATAAGTGGGTTGATCTGTGCAAAAAAAAGAACCACCTCGGGAGGTGATTCCTTTTCACATTCAACTAAAAAGAGCGTGATTATCTTTGGTTGGGCTGTTGATTTCTCTGACCAGGCTGTCCTTGTTGACCACCTTGACGGTCACCATCACGCTGAATGTCTTCCTGCTTCCAGGTGTAATTGTCTTTGTTCCTCTCGTACTTCTTGTACTGTTCATCGGTTAAAATGCTTTTTATCTGACGGTCATAATCTTCGCTAAACTTCTTTCCGTCTTGTTGCATTTTTTGGCGATCGGAGTTCTCTCGGTACATTTTCACTTGATCCCTGTGGTGCTTTGTGTTCAGCTCATTCAGTCGCTTCTTCTGGTTGTCATTCAAATCGAAGTCTTTTACCATACGTTCAGTTTTGATACGTACCTGATCTTGCCGATCGGATTGCTGAGTACCTTGTCGCTGCTGTTGTTGTGTTCCTTGTGGTGTTTGAGCTATCGCTCCGACACTGAAGATGGCCAAAGTGGCTGTGATTAATAAAGTTTTCATAAATTTAAGTTTAGGAGTTTGGTTTCAAATGGTCAATCCTTGTGCCGAGGCTCAAATGGCATATGTTAATTATATAAATGCCTTAAGATCATAATCATTGAAATTGCATGGGCATAGGTACACCCCAGGCCAGCCAGGAGTGGTTGATGGTATGATTCCCCACTTTGTGGTTATTGTCCATCAACATCCCATTTTGTAAATGTCAAGTAAACCCGCGCCGCACACTTTTGCTTCGTCTATTATTTCGGGCGGGTTTTGGGCTGGGCCTTCTGTAGAAAGCAAAAAAAGGAACCACCCCGCGAGATGATTCCTTTTCACATTCAACTAAAAAGAGCGTGATTATCTTTTGTTCTGGGGCTGTGTAGCACCTTGATTTGAACGGTTCATGTTGTTGCCTTGCTTAGCGTTGTTGTCAGCATCGTTGTACTGGAAGCTGTAGTCTTTCCTGTTGGTTTCATATTGCTTGTACTGGTTGTCATCCAGAATATCGCGCAATTGTTTGTCATACTGTTTCTGAGCAGTCTCATCGTGTTCTTTGAGCTTCGAAGCATCGTTGTTCAACGATTGTCTCGTTTTCATTTGCTCATTGTAATGCGTTGTGTTGAGGTTCTGAAGTTTTGTGTTCTGTTCGTCATTCAGGCGAAGGTCTTTCGACATACGCTGAGAATGGCTGTTTGCATAGTCGTGCTGACCAGGCTGTGGCGTACCATGTTGCTGCGCCGATAACGTTAATGTGAAAATAGCAAGAGTTGCAGTTATGAATAAGGTTTTCATCGTTTAAGTAATTTGTGGGGTTTGTTATGACCTTAAGTGTTCAATAGCTGTGCCGTGTTTTCGCAGGTCAATCAAGACAATCAAACATTTACATGATAGGACCTTAGAGAATTTGCCCACGCTCAACGGCAAATTTAGCTGTGGTATATATTACCCGAAGTGGGGTGGAGCTACGTCAGTTCTGCATTGCTGCTCCACTTAGGGCGCATACCACAAGCCCTTCTTATATGTGCATGTGGGTTACAGGTGCTTTTCAGTAGATCGATGGTGAAGGACGAATAGCGATGACTTAAAAAGCATTGCAGGCAGGAATACGCTGTGACAAATTTTATAAAGCATGTGCTTATAGCGGATGCATGATTAAGGTGTGGCACGTGCGGGCCAATTTGCGTAAAAAAATCCCCATATCAGGGAGGAGCGATACACAACAATTGCGAGAAAGCCAAACGATTGCGATCGCGGAGCCAAACTTGGATGATTCGAGGAAATGCATGAACTAAACACATAATACAATGAAATCACCAAAAAATTCAAATGCCATTTCTGCCTCATCCATCAGCGGAATCACTGTAATCAACCCTTCATTGGAAACTATAGGTACCATTGAAGATGTGATGATTGACTTTACGAACGGAGATGTGCTGTACGCGGTGCTCTCGGTTGATACCGGATTCTTGAACCTTGGGAGCAAGTATTTTGCGATTCCACTTCAGGAATTTCAACTGCGCACGGAAGAAAAGCAGGCTATGCTCGACTTGAGCAAGGAGCGCCTGGAGCAATCACCAGGGTTTGACAAAGACAATTGGCCATCGGGTCCGCAACACCAATTTGTCGGCGAAGTGAACAAGTTTTACGGCCGCACTTCACGCCACGAGCAAACGCAAGAACACGGCAACATGAACCGCGGCGGTGGAAGAGGCATCAATGAAGGCCTGCGCTCGAGCGCCGAAGGGATACGCCGCGGAAGCGTTTCTGACCAACCCCACAAGGCAAGCACCGACTTCAACGCCAACACACTTTGACACGATAGGCCAGAAGTTTCAGACAAGGTCCACATTGCAAAATGGGGCTTTGTTGTGGCTTGACAAGGTAGCGCTGGTTGCTGCTCATACATATGTATTTGATGACATAAGTTGCGTATCACGAGAGTTCAGACAATGAGGGATTCAACGACAGTAGCTGTTGAGCCAACGGCAGATCAAGAAGGCCTATGCATTCGCCGCAAGCGAAGGGGTAAAGGCTTCCAATACCTCGATGAGATGGGCAATACAATCACCGACTCCGAAGAAGTAACGCGAATCAGGCAATTGGTCATTCCTCCCATGTGGACCATGGTACGCATATGCAAATGCCCCAAGGGGCACATCCAAGCCACCGGACGCGATGCCAAGGGCAGAAAACAGTATATCTATCACTCCGCATGGGAACGAAAGCGACAAGAAGAAAAATTTGCGAGGTTGGCAGAGTTCGGCAGCCAACTCAACAAACTTAGAAAAAAGGCACAGCGCGATTTGCGGCAGGCAGGATGGCCTAAGGCCAAAGTGCTGGCATTGATGGTAGAAATCCTTGATGAAACAGGCATCAGAATTGGTAACAGGTGCTACTCTAAATCGAATCAGTCGTACGGCTTGAGCACCCTACGAAGAAAACATGTGCGTGTTGATGGGGCTGATTTTGTATTGTCGTTCAAGGGAAAATCGCATCAGCAACGCACAGTAACCATTGAAGACCAGGAACTGATCACCTATATAAAGCAAGTGGCCGAGTTGCCTGGCCACGAGTTGTTCAGGTTTAGAGATCAGAAAGGGAGAAGGCGCATTATTGACAGTGGTGATGTAAACCATTATATCGCTGCTGGTATGGGAGGGCCGTTCACGAGCAAAGATTTTCGGACATGGGTAGGCAGCCGACTGGCAATTGAATATTGGCCTGAAGCCCATCGGCAAACACAGCTTAATCCAAGAAAAAAATTGGATGCCACTTTGGTCAGAATGGTGGCCGATCAACTGGGCAACACCCCCTCTGTATGCCGTACATATTACGTACATCCTGAAATATTGAAAAGAATAGAAAACAAGGAGATGCCAGACAATCCACACAAAGACAGCAAAGGCCATGCTGGTCTGAGTGCTTCAGAAAAACTTTTAATGGCACTCATCGCCCCGAATTAAATCAAACCAATATGTTAACTCATAACAATACGTTCCCCGTGTTTCCAACCTTACCGGCTGAAGCTGAAAGTTCAGTTTCTCAGCTTGCCTATGGATGTCAAAAAGAATCGTCGCCAGGCAGTATGCACATCACCTGCGATAGTACCCCCCAGCCCGATCAAAATCCGTACACCATCGGTGCATCGGGAGAGATGAAGCAAGCAATTGGCAATACGCCGCTGGTGCGTTTGCATAAACTCTTCCCCGACATCCCTGTATTTGGAAAACTTGAGATGATGAACATCGGCGGCAGTGTCAAAGACCGCACAGCCCAGTACATTGTTGAGCGCATGCTCGGTAGGGGCGAGGTACAAGAAGGTGGGGTTATTGTAGAAAGCACTTCGGGCAATATGGGCGTAGGTTTGGCCCAAATATGCAAATACCACAACCTGCAACTGATTGTGGTGGTGGATCCTTATATCAACGTTCATACCCTTAAGCTGCTCAAAGCGTATGGAGCGCATGTGGAGATGGTTGCTGATGCTGACAGCGAAGGCTCATACCTTTCAAGCCGTTTAAAAAGAGTGCATCAGCTGATTAAGCGATTTCCCGGTGCGGTGTGGACTGATCAATACCACAACCTTGACAATCCGCAAACGCATGCTTCAACTTTTCAGGAAATTGTGGAACAATTGGGGAGAGCCCCTGACTACATCCTTATCGCAACAAGCACATGTGGAACCTACCAGGGCTTCTTGGATTTTGCAAATGCACACATGCTCCCTACCAAAGTAATTCCGATTGACGCCAAAGGAAGCGCAATCTTTGGTTATCCTCCTGGTCCTCGCTTGATCCCGGGCTTTGGATCCTCAAAGCCCTCAGGCTTCATTTCAGAAGAGGTCCTCCATCCAGTCATTGTAATTGATGAGTGGGAAAGCGTTGTAGGATGTCATCGCCTATTGGAAGAAGAAGCGATCATGGCCGGTGGCTCAAGCGGAGCGGTGGTTATGGCGGCCGAAAAGCTGAGCAAAACCATTGATGCAGATGCCTCCGTAGTACTTGTAATTTGCGACCGGGGCGAGCGTTACCTCGAAACCATATACAATCCTGTATGGCTCAGAACCCACTTTGGCGATGAGGACTTTCTCGAATTAAAGCAAGTAAGTACCTATGGTATGGACGAAGAACTACTTTGTTGAGATACAAGAAAGAAACGCGCGCTTCCTGCAGTCATACATGCAGAAGAAGAACGATGGGCCTGCCAATACCCGCATTGCCATCGTGGGTTTAGGCCCAAAAGGTGCCTATGCCCTTGAACGCTTGTTGAGCCAATGGAAGGGTAAGAATGACCCGCAAACGCTCGAAATTTCTTGTTTTAACCAGGACATCAATTTTGCCTGCGGCCCCAATTACCATCCAGGGCAGCCCGACCACCGTTTGCTCAATTACCCTGTTGGGAAAGTCAATTTCTGGATCAACGAGCCGGAACAAGCGGTGCAAGAGCGCCCGAACCTCGTACAATTTATTCAACAACAGGCCAAAGATCCAACAGCGGAAGTGCATCCCAACCATTTGTGCAGCAGGGCTGCGGTTGGTATCTATTTGCAATACTGCTTCATAGCGCTGCTGAAAACCTTGCCAGCCCACATCAAGGTGCAGCTGTGCCCTGAAGGCGTGAAGGAAATCAGCTTGGCCGGCACTCAGGTAAATTTGCAGACTGACGAAAGTACTTACAGGAATTTCAACGAATTGATGATCTGTACAGGGCACAGCTACGCATTCCATCGGGAGCAAACGGAAGGGTTGGCAACATTTGCCGAAAGGCATGGATTGCACTACCTGGCGCGGCCGCTCGGCTTGAGCTGCGAAATGACCTGGCGCGACAAAACGGTATTGCTAAGGGGAATGGGCCTCACTTTTGTAGATGTTGTCCTCGACCTCACGGAAGGGCAGGGCGGAACATTCGAGCCTCTTGCCAACGGAACCTATCAATACATTTCCTCTGGTGAGGAGCCGCTGCATATCGTTCCATTCTCGCGTACAGGCCAC
Source organism: Cryomorphaceae bacterium (assembly GCA_036751905.1). Classification (GTDB taxonomy): domain Bacteria; phylum Bacteroidota; class Bacteroidia; order Flavobacteriales_D; family Cryomorphaceae; genus T3Sed10-241. The sequence continues at coordinate 9,029 of DAIOTP010000016.1, read as the reverse complement.
TGTGTACATTACCGCAACTTCGACGACGAAGAAGACATCAGGCCCCGCTTTTTTACGGAAAGTGCATTTAAGCATGTCGAGAATATATCATGGAGGAAGCATGTTTTGCCTGTGCTGCGTATGGAATACCGTTACCAATACGCTTTGCGGTGCCTCCATGCCACAGGCTTGCACACGCTCCCAGGTGAGTTGCTCGATTTGGAAGTGCTCGAGGTCATGGCCTCAAAGAACATCGAAAACTTTGAACCCTTGGACTTTGAACGGTTTTTGTCGATCGCTGAGGAGGAGTATTCTACAAATGGATGGGCCGCCTTGTGTTTTGACCCTGGCCTTGATCTGGTCAATATTGACCCGATGTGCAAAGCGGTGCAGTCCATGGGAGGGGTATGGCGTGCTGTATATCCGCTTTTCAACAGGTTATACCATTTTGGGGGATTGGATGGAGCAGGTCAGGAGGAATTTGATAAAAAGTACTTTGGGGCACTCAACAGAATAAGTTACGGCATTCCGCTGCACAATGCGAGAAAACTCCAGGCACTGATCAAAGCGGATATACTCAACTTCGACTGGGCAGCACGTGCTGCACTGCGTTGTAACTCCAAGTCCGGGGTCTTTGAATTGCACAGACCGGGACAAGCTGTACAATACATACAGGCCGATGTACTTGTCGAGGCCCGGATCCCTAAATCGGGCAGCTTCGGTACGCAGCCCAAGCCGCTGCAATCACTCAGCCAATTGACGAAGGTGACAATGATGAAAAATGGAAATTACCAACCGGGCTGTCTCCAAATGGATCAGGAGGGCAGGCTGCACGGCGCAGAAAACATTACTTTATATGGTTCCCCCACGGAAGGTTGGACCCTTGACAATGAAAGCCTTTCGCGTGAAATTAACAACTTCGCGAGCGAATGGTCTCGCCGAATAAGCACTCAGTATGCAAACATCACTACCTGCGCTTGAACCCATTGTGAGTGGGTGGATGGCTGAGGTACTCAGCAAACCCCATGGGCTGAACGCGCTCATTGCCGAGCATGGCTCTCCGGTGAATCTTTTGCAAACCAATCCCTTTCTAGAAAATCAAAAGGCTTACAGTAATGTAATCAGCGATTTAGGGCTAAGACATGGTATATATTTCGCGCGTAAAGCAAACAAAGCCCTGTGTTTTGTAAAGGCAGCCAAAACAGCGGATTTTGGTGTGGATACGGCGAGCTACAATGAACTGCATCAGTGTCTTGAAGCTGGAATGAATCCGCAAAAATTGATCGTCACCGCTGCGGTGAAGAACAGGGAATTGCTCGAAATGGCCGTTGCACATGGCGTTCCGGTAATGCTCGACAATACCGACGAGTGCAGCCTGCTTCAGGACATACTTACAGAGCAGGGCAAAACACTCGAAGTAGGTTTCAGGCTGGGTGGTTTCCGCATCAAGGGACGCAAGCTGTACTCGAGGTTTGGCTTTGATGCCGATCATTTTTTCACCTTCGCACGCGAACATTTGAGAGCACACGCTGCCTATGACCGGTTGATATACAGAGGACTTCATTTCCACCTCAACGGATATTCGATTGAAGAGCGGGCCTTGGCAGCACATGCTTGTATAGACATTGCTCGGCAACTGACTACCGCAGGGCTCCATACAGATTACATCGACCTGGGAGGTGGTATTTTGATGAATTACCTTCGATCAGAGGAGCAGTGGACCCACTTTCACACCCAGCTGCGCGCGGCTTTAAAGGCTGATCGGAGTGAAATCACTTTTCGCAATGACCCTTTGGGCATGTATGTGCATCAGGGTGAGCCACTGGGTGAGCCCAATGTTTATCCTTATTGGAACGCATCCGGAAAGGAGCATTTTTTGAAGAAGGTGTTGCAATGGCAGCATCTGGGGCAGCCCCTGCACGAGCGTTTTGCACAACACAATATTGAGGTCCGTCTGGAGCCGGGTCGTTCGCTGCTCGACCAGTGTGGGATGACTGTAGCCAAAGTTGCTTTCCGCAAATATGACTTCACGGGAAGGCTGCTCATTGGCCTGGAAATGAACCGCACACAGATGCGTACCTCCAGCGAGGATTTCCTTGTTGATCCTGTATTCGTTCCGCTGTCGGAACAAAAAGAGGATCCGTGTGAAGGGTATTTGGTGGGGGCGTACTGTCTTGAGCAGGAGCTGATACTGAAAAGAAAGATAAGGTTCCCACACATGCCTATGCCCGGTGATCTCGTGTGCTTTGTGAACACCGCCGGCTATTTTATGCATTTTTACGAAAGTGAAGCACACCTCTTCCCGCTGGCAAAAAATATCGTGCCAGGACACAGCCACGAATGGCAATGGAGCCTTGATCAATAGGCTCACATGGAGTCACCCACCATGATCTCACGCTGGTGAGGGCTGGGGAATGCGCGTACAAGGTGATGGCTCCAATGGCTGCTCGCTGTGCACCCATGGTATGGCCATAGCACGCAGTGCCCAAATTTAGAGATCTCCTCTGGCTGTGGTGCGTCTCGGCCACAGTGGGTATAAAGTCCCCCATGACCCAATGCCGTTTGCAAATTACACTCCTGAAAATCACGCCAAAATGGTCATGGCGCGAATCTTGAAGGTTTCATACCATATTCACAAACCTAACTTAATTTATCATGAAATCACCCAACAATCCACACGCTATTTCCACCTCTTCAATAAGTGGAACGACTGTCCTCAACCCTGCTTTGGAAACTATAGGGAGCATTAAGGACATTATGATTGATATCGACAGCGGAGAGGTACTCTACGCAGTACTTTCTGTTGATACTGGATTCCTAAATTTGGACAGCAAGTATTTCGCCATCCCTTTGGAAGAGTTTGAATTTCGTCCTGAGCAGAAAGAAGCCATGCTCGATGTAAGTAAGGAACGGCTGGAAGATTCGCCCGGATTCGATAAAGACAATTGGCCATCAGGTCCACAACATGAGTTTGTGGGGGAAGTGTATACGTATTATGGACGCACTTCACGCTACGAACAATCACACAATGAGGGCCGTTTGGACCGTGATGAGGCAGGGCGTTCGGAAGTGTTTGGCAACAATGAATTGGAAGGTACCCGTGACGGGTTACTTCATTCAAGCGATGCGCAAACTGACGAAAGGCTACGCACCAAGCCGGGTTCAGGACTTTTTTAAATAACTGACTCCAAACAGAACAAGCCAATTGGGGGCTGAGTCGTAAGCGGCCAGCCCCTTTCTTGTATGAGCATGAAATGCCGAATGATCACATGTCGTGCTGGGTCGGAAACCAGATCGGCAGCAAATATGAATTGTTTGCATTATTGGGGCGCAGATGCCGCGTATTTTGCAGCAAATAGGTGTTTGGATCAATAAGATTGCTTATTTCAGTCATTTTTAGTATATTGGGCAAAAGCCAAAATCAGCAAATACTTATGACTGCAACAAAGACCATTATTGTATCAAACCGGCTACCCGTTCGGATTGAAAAGAACGGCGACAGCCTGAGCTATGTACCGAGCGAAGGGGGACTTGCTACGGCCCTTGGCTCCATTTACAAAGAGGGTGACAACATATGGGTGGGCTGGCCAGGAGCAAGTTTCGAACGCGACAGTGTGAAAGCGGAAGTCACCAAAGGCCTCACACGCGAGAGCATGAGGCCTGTGTTCCTCACGGAGCGAGAACTTGATGCATTCTATTTGGGATTTAGCAACCAGACCCTCTGGCCTGCATTTCATTATTTCCTTCAATATATTCAGTACAATCAAAGCCATTGGGAGGCATACGTGGCGGTAAACCGAAAATTCGCGGAAGCCATAGCCCTATACGCCAATCCGGGCGACACCATCTGGGTGCACGATTATCAATTGCTCCTATTGCCAGGTATGCTGCGGGAGCGTTTTCCGCAAATGACAATCGGTTTTTTCCAGCATATTCCCTTCCCCTCCTACGAAGTGTTTCGCATACTTCCGTGGCGCCGGGAGCTGCTTGAAGGGATGCTCGGCGCTGACTATCTCGGGTTTCATACCTATGATGATATGCGCCACTTTCTGAGCTCTGTGCACAGGCTGGCAGGCTATCCGTACAGCGGCAACCGCATACAGCTCGATCAGCGCGTGGTGGTAGCCGACCCACTGCCTATGGGTATCGATTATGAAAAGTATGCCCAGAATGCCGTACACCCCGAGACCATTGAGCGCGAAGAGCGTTACCGCAAAAATATAGGACCGCAGCGCTTGCTCCTCTCCATGGATCGGCTGGACTATTCAAAGGGCATTCCCCAACGCTTGCAGGCCTTTGATCAATTCCTGGACCACTATCCGGAATACAAGGAGAAGGTATCACTCTTGCTGATCGTGGTGCCTTCACGCGATGAAGTACCCGATTATCAACTCCTCAAGGAGCAAGTGGATGAGCTCGTTGGAAAAATCAATTCCAAGTATGGCCGCATGAGCTGGCAGCCTATTCATTACTTCTACAGGAGCTATCCGTTTAGGGCTTTGGGTGCCTTCTACCGCATGTGCGATGTGGCGCTCATCACTCCCGTGCGCGATGGCATGAACCTTGTGTGCAAGGAGTACGTGGCCTCCCGCACAAAGCAAGATGGTGTGCTCATACTTAGTGAGATGGCAGGAGCTGCCAAAGAACTTTCGGATGCCATTCTTGTAAATCCTACCGACCAAAACCAAATGGTCGATGCCCTGTATCAAGCCCTGCAAATGCCCGTGGAAGAGCAGCAGCGCCGCATGCGCATCATGCAGGACGGACTGCGCAAGTACAACATTTTCCAGTGGGTGAAACTGTTTTTCGACAACCTAAAGCAGGTTAAGGACATGCAAGCCACCCTATCAACCCCTTTGCTCAAGCAAGCTGATCTGGATGGCTTGCAGGAGGCTTACCAAGGTGCGACAAAACGCTTGCTTTTGCTCGATTATGACGGCACCCTTGTACGGTTTCATACGGATCCGCTCGATTGCGCACCTGGCGATGCCCTGCGCAAAATGCTCTCAGAGTTGGCAAATGTTACGGAAAATGAAGTGGTCATTATCAGTGGACGCAAGCACGATACCTTGGAGCAGTGGTTGGGCGACTTGCCTGTGCACCTCGTGGCAGAGCATGGCGTGTGGCGCCGCCCTACGGGCGAAGAGTGGAGCACAGATGAAAGCGTGAGGGATGCCGCATGGCAGGGCAAAGCGCATGAGATCATGGAATTCTATGTAGACCGTACGCCGGGTTCCTTCATTGAAACAAAAAGCCATTCGCTCGCATGGCATTACCGCAAGGTGGAAAAAGGCCTCGGCGAAATGCGAAAAAGTGAGCTCACCAGCCACCTGAAACACATGCTCGGCGAAAAAGGCTTTCAGGTACTCGACGGAGACTATGTGGTAGAAGTGAAGCCCGACGCCATCAACAAAGGGCGCGCAGCTTCAGCATGGGAGCAGCGTACAGCCGCGGATTTCATCCTGTGCATTGGCGACGACACCACCGACGAGGACATGTTCAAAGCGCTTCCCAGGGAGGCATTTACCATAAAAGTAGGGCCAGGCAGTTCCCATGCGCGGTTTGCAATTGAGGCAGTGAATGATGTGCATAGCTTGCTCAGATTACTCGCATCCGAGGTAAAATCCTTGTCATGAAGGCTTCCCAAACGTGGCCCCCACATATACGGTATACCTTTACTGATGGGTCATGTGCCATGGTTGTGCAAAAAAAAATGAAGCGCCCGCACATGATACCCGTAGCAGATAGCCCAGAATAAAATCGACCTGTAGGGAAGGAGGCAGCTGCTATTGCTCCAGGAATCCAGGGCGGTTGCGGCGGTTGTTGATGCGGGCAGCCGCATTTACAAGTCCTACATGGCTGTAGGCTTGAGGGAAATTTCCCCACATGGAGCCATCGCTCGCGTCAATGTCTTCACTGAGCAGGCCAAGGTGGTTGGCCTTGGAGGCGAGTTCCTCAAAGGCTTCCATAGCGTCGTCGATTCGGCCCACACATGCGAGGGCCTCAGCATACCAAAAACCACATATAAGAAAGGTCGCTTCCGGCTTACCAAAGTCATCGACTTGCAGGTATCTGTAAAAAAGCCCTTTTCCCGCGCGCAAATCTTCTTCAAGTGCTTTGAGGTGGCTCAGCGCCCTTGGCGAGTCGGGTGCGAGGTAGCCCATGTTGATCAATTGCAAGGTGCTGGCGTCCATATGGGTATTGCCGATGCCTTGGGCATAAGCTTTTCTATCTGGAAGAAAGCATGCTTCAATGTGGGCTGCAGCTCTATCCGCCAGAGATTTGGCGCGCAGAACGATGTCTTGTCGTCCGTTGCGGTCGGCGATTTTGATCGCGGCATGGCAACCCGCCCATTGAAAGAGGTTGGTATAGGCATGGCGATGCGCCTGATGGCGGAATTCCCAAATACCTGCATCGGGCTCATCAATGGTCATCTCAATTTTATCGAGCAGGGTCGATACCAACTGTGATGCATCTGTCCCCGGCAGGTTGTGGAAGCGCTCATCGGCAAATAAGGGCAAGATCGCGAGGAGGATCTGACCGTATACATCATTTTGGATATGGGTGTAGGCCTCGTTGCCCCTGCGCACAGGTTGATTGCCAAGGTAGCCCGGCAAGGGAAGTTCCTCCTCGGTGAGCATCTCTTCACCACCAATGCCGTAAAGCGGTTGTATGCGCCGCCCGTTGGGCATGGGTATGTTGGCGAGAAATGAAAAATACTTCTCCATTTCTTCAAAGTGGCCAATGCTGTTGAACGCATTGAGCGTGTAGTAGGTATCGCGCATCCAGCAGTACCGGTAATCCCAATTGCGGGTGCTATGTGGGAACTCGGGCAAAGAAGTGGTGGGTGCAGCTATGATGGCGCCGGTATCTTCATACTGGCATATTTTCAGCGTAAGCGCCGAGCGAATCACGGCTTCCTGGTAATTGGCGCCTATGCTTGTGCTCTTCACCCAGCGCTGCCAGTACAGGCGAGTGCGCTCCATGAACCGCTCAGCAGTTTCCTGCAAAGGGCCCTCCAAAGGAACACCATATGTAAAGAACATATAGCTCGTTTCGCGCAGCACGAAAGATTTTTCGCCCAAAACATAGTCAAGCGGAATGTTGGTGCTCAGCCTCAAGTTTTCTTGCAAACCGCTGTATCGTATATGGTTGCTGCCGCGCTCTACCTGCAATGTCCGTCGACCATAATCGCCCATGGGCTTGCACACCACCCTCACCCTTGGGCTGCCGCGCAAGGGTTCAATTTTGCGGATCAGCATAAGCGGCCTATAGTAGCGGTCCTGTTGCATAAATCGCGGTGCAAAATCGGTGATGCAGTAGGAGCTTTCGCCCAGATCGATGGTGGTAGTGAGTATGTTGGTATTGGTGATGTAGCGCTGCTCGCAGCCATAATCAGGTGCTTCAGGCCTTATGCTGAACTCGCCACCTGATTCGCCACCAATCAACTTGCCAAATACAGGGGAGGAGTCAAATCGAGGGAGGCACATCCACTCTATGTTGGTGTCTTTGCCGATGAGGGCCAGGAAGGCACAGTTTCCAATTAAGCCAAAATCATAAGTGTGTTTACGCGGAGTATTCATTTTCCGGCAAATTTAACATATGTGCCAAATTGTGAAGATTGTAGCGTTTTTTGGGCAGGAATATTAACGTTTTTATGCAAAATAGCGACTTCTGTTGAAAATGTGTTATTGCGGTGATTACTCCACAAAAGGGCTGTAATTGAACGTGCGGTAAGCTGAAAAGGGTGTGGTACTGCCATTGGAGCGCGTGCAGCGCACCCGCCATTGATAGTCGCCCGGAGGGCTAAATACGGCAGGCTCCACAAACAGGTAATGTGGGTCATCATTGGCCACTGTGGCTGTGTTGGGGTCAGTGCCTCCTTGTGGGCCACTGCGCACTTCGCAGCTTTGGGCGTCGGCAGGGGGATCCCAAATGAGCAAAACCCCATCTGGCAAAAATTGGGTAATGAGGTAGTTACCGTTCGATGGGGGACCTTCCTCATACACCCGCACATAATCAATCACCATTGCGCTGGAGCTGAACGCAGGAGTGATGTTGCCATTGATCGCCACGTTAAGCAAGAGGTATTGCTCTTTGTCGAAGGGCCATGTAGAGGCGTTTTTAACGGGAGGCTGGTAAGTGTAAATCACATTGCCATCCACGCTGAAGGTGATTTTGTCGGGACTCCATTCCATTTCATAAATGTGAAATGTGTTGAAAACATCATTCAGCACCGTGCCTCCCACATTGACCGTATTGCCGAAGGAGGAGGGGGTATGAATGGCGCTAGAAACGTAATTGGGATTGGCGCCCCAATGCTCCATGATGTCGATTTCGCCGCAGGCGGGCCAAGCCACCGTTCCGAATTGATCAAACCAGTAGCCGCCCGGCTCCGCAATGTTCTTGCCGAGCGTCCATATGGCTGGCCAGGTGCCGGCACCTTGAGGGAGCTTGGCGCGGACTTCCACGCGCCCATAGGTGAAAGCGTACTTGGAATTGAGCCTTGCAGAAGTATATTGCTTTGTGTGGCCTTGGTTGGTATAGCTCTCGGCAATGGCTTTGATGTGCAAGTTGCCATCGGCCAGGTAGGCATTTTCCACACGGTCGGTATAGTGCTGTAGCTCCCCGTTGTACCATGAAAAACCATTGGGCAGCTGCGTTTGGTGGTGCCATTTTTCGGTGTTGATGGCGCCACTTCCGTCAAATTCATCTGACCACACGAGCTGCTGGTATAGGGAGGTGCTGGCAGACTGCATTTGCTGCAAAAGCGGCTCATCGTTGGTAGTGGCCTCAGCCGGATATTGTGCGGCGAGGGCACAAGCACAAAAAACAGTCGTTAACAGGGCGGCAAATCGTAGCATCACTTTGTCTTTGAGCGCACAATATAGGAATTTTTCAAAACCAAAGCGATGATTTGCAATACAACCTGTATGTAAAACCGTAACTTGCCATCGAATTTTCAGCCAGTGAGCTCAGGCGCGTTCTACATGCAGGAAAGCCTCGCCTACAACAGAGGCCTGAGGCGCAAAATAAATCCCTATCAAAAA
>DAIOTP010000015.1:0-39514 GCA_036751905.1 Cryomorphaceae bacterium | reverse complement strand
TCAGCTATTTTCAACTCATCGCTCCACTGGTTTTGCTCATGCTTACCAGGTTGCGTATGCCCGTTTCAACCACATTTTTGCTCCTCAGTGTATTTAGTGCTGACTCTTCGGGCATTACGAGTGTGGTATGGAAAAGTGTTACTGGTTATTCATTTGCTTTTGTTTTGTCATTTGCGGTGTGGTATGGCATGTACAATACCATCAGGCGCTATTTCAAATCTCGTGAAATGAGCCCCGTATGGACTGCAGTCCAGTGGATCATCAGCGGCACGCTATGGGCTGTGTGGATTATGCAGGATGGAGCCAACATTGCCGTCTATTTACCAAGGCAGCAAAATTTGCTTCAGTTTATTATCTTCTCATCTACCATCTTCCTTGGGCTTGGTTTATTGTTTTATCTGCGAGGCGACCGCATACAAGGCATCGTAAGCGAGAAGGTCCGCATTTCGGATGTAAGGGCCGCCACGCTCGTAGATTTCACTTATGTGGGGATGCTAATTTACAAACTGTTCATCAGCACCATACCCCTTAGCACCACATGGGTATTTCTCGGAATCATCGGCGGTAGGGAAATTGCAGTAAGCCTGTCAAGAAATAAAAAGGGTGCCAACCATAAAAAGAAAGCGATCAGAATGGTTGTAAGGGACTTTTCATATGCCATGATAGGGCTCGTAGTTTCTGTGATTCTGGCCACAGGGGCCAACCCCTCTTTGCGCCAAGAAATAATAGATTTCCTACTGGGCTTATTCAGTTAATATTTGCTGAAAAGGTACCCACAAACCCGTCCATTGCTCCTTCTTTACTGCTTGTTTGGTTGATTTCTGGTAACTGTAAAGGGTGCTTGGATCAATAAAATTAACATGGAGTTGATAAATCTCATTGCTACGGCACGTTTTTTCGATTACATTCGCTCCACAAATGACGCATACTGTAGTGAGTTCTTACCCCATTATTGAGGTAATTGAAGAGGCGTACGAAATACCCCAACTCAATCGCAAACGACGCATAGCTGCGCTCTTACCTTACGATTACCATAGTTCAGACAAGCGGTATCCGGTGCTTTACCTCAAAGATGGCCAAAACCTATTTGATGAACAGGCACCCTTTGGAAATTGGGCCGTTGATAAATCCCTGGAACGGCTCGCCGCTGAGGGTTTTAAGGATGTAATTATCATCTCCATTGACCACGGTGGAAACAACCGGATAACAGAATATTTGCCCTTCTTCAACCACAATGTTGGCGATGGAGAAGGTAAAATTTACATGGAATGGATGCTTCACCAACTCATTCCGAAGGTAAATGAGCGGTACCGAACATTTACAGGAGCAGAACACACTGGAATTGGTGGCAGCTCTATGGGTGGCTTAATCAGCTTGTATGCAGGCTTGAATCACCAAGATGTGTTCAGCAAGGTGATGGTTTTTTCACCCAGCCTTTGGATTGCTCCACGCATATTTCAAGAAGCTGAACAATTTGATCCTAAAAGATTTGCACAGCTCTATATTTATGCAGGAGGCCGCGAAAGTGCCAACCATATGCCCAATGTAAAGCGGCTTTTCTCTGTGCTGAGTCAAGGATTGCAGCACCACCACCACTTCAATGCGCATCTTTCAATAAATCCTGAAGGAACACACAGTGAATATTTTTGGGGACTTGAGTTTCCGAAAGCGCTAAAATGGCTATATTTCTGACCAACTAAACCCTCTATTATGATTCTCCAACATCACACCCAAGACAGCGATAATTTTACAGCGGTCATCATCCCTATTGCTGAAAAGACCATCCCGCCCATTTATTTAACATCGTACCCAGAGCTCAGGTATCTTCCCGTTCCGGACAAGGAGGAATGGGCAAGCACGATATCAAACAGCAAGTTGATCATGTTGCTGCGATTTGACGACAAAGCCAACCAGCGGAAAATCTGCGATACCTTCAGGCATTTTGCTGTCAAAGCAAAATCCATGTTGGGTGAAAAGCCATTGATGCTCATGGCACACGTCGACGAAACTGCTGCGGAGCCTGCCATGCGGGGTTTCGCAATGAGCGATTATCAACTTGGCATGTACAAGGGTGAACAGCGGCGCAACATCAATCAAAAAGCATCTGTGCTATACGTGGGCGGTGTAGATGAAAAAAGCTCTGCAGAAGCACAAACACGCGCCGAAGTTCAGATGCGTGCAATGAAACTGGTAGATACCCCAGCCTCGGAAAAAATACCTGCTACACTCGGCGATTGGGCAGTGGACAGTGCACGTGCTTACAATTATTCCTGTGAAGTATGGGACGTCGAAAAACTCTCCAATTTTGGCATGCATGCCATACAGGCTGTAGGTAAAGGAAGTATGAATCCACCCATTTTTATCATAAGCCGGTACAAGGGCGCTAAAACACGCAAATCGGTCGATATAGCCTTGGTAGGCAAAGGTGTGACCTTCGATACAGGCGGAATCTCGATAAAGCCCTCAGAAAACCTGCACTACATGAAATGCGATATGGCTGGTGCAGCCGCAATGCTGGGAGCCATCGAACTGGCAGCGCGCATGGAACTGCCGCTCAACATAACAGCAGTAGTGCCGGCAGCTGAAAATTCAGTGGATGCCCGAAGCCTCTTGCCTGGTGACGTCATTCACTCCTATTCAGGGAAAACCATCGAAGTACTCAATACCGATGCCGAGGGGCGACTCATTTTGGCCGATGCCCTTGCCTGGACAGTAAAACATGAAAAACCCGATTGTATCGTCGATATGGCCACCCTTACTGGTGCTGCGGTGCGTGCCCTTGGCCCTGAAGCTGCTGCCCTTTATACCAACAATCAAAAATTGGAAAAAGCACTCATGGAAGCCGGGTACAAAACTGGTGAGAAGCTTTGGCCCATGCCCCTGTGGGATGATTATGACAAGTATCTCCACAGTGATATCGCTGACATGAGCAACTTGCCCCAGAGCCCCGCAGCAGGAACCATCGCAGCAGCCAAATTCTTGCAACAATTCACCAATAATCATGATTCATGGGCACATATTGACATGGCAGGACCATCTTTCACCGACAGTCCTTTTTCCAAAATGAAGGCGGCATCAGGTTACGGTGTGCAATTGCTGTATGAACTCTTGGTTAAATGGGCGTAAAAGCGCATATTTGACCATATTAACCAAACACAATGTCTAAAAAAAGCTTCACATTCCTGTGCGTTTCCTCTTACTTTAAAGGAGAGGACTTTTTAAGAGCCTGCAAAGCAGAAGGAAACAAAGTATACCTGGTCACCGCTGACAAACTGCGAAACGAACCATGGCCTTGGGAATCAATTGACGAAGTATTTTACATGCCCGAGATTGACTCCTCGGAGTGGAACATGGATAACCTCATCAAATCGATAGCCTACCGCATGCGCAACGAGCATTTTGACCGTTTTGTGGCACTCGATGATTTTGATGTGGAAAAAGTTGCTCGCCTTCGAGAGCAATTTCGCGTGCCGGGTATGGGCGACACAACGAGCAGGTACTTCCGTGACAAACTCGCCATGCGCGTAAAGGCCAAAAGTGAGGGTATACCGGTTCCAGATTTCACCCCCCTTTTTAACGATGCGGAAGTAGAAGCCTTCAGCCAGGCAGTGCCCGCCCCATGGATGATTAAACCCCGAAGCGAAGCCTCAGCGGTGGGCATCCGAAAAATACACAACAAAGAGCAACTCTGGGAGGAGCTAAACCAACTCGGCGATGACCGCCACAAATACCTTTTGGAAAAGTTTGCTCCCGGTACAGTGTACCATGTGGATGCAGTAACCTACGAAGGCAAAGTGGTATTCTCGCGCGTAAGCCGATATTTGGCTACCCCTTTTGAAGTAGCACATGGCGGTGGGGTGTTTCGCTCCCATACATGCGCATTTGACGATCCGGCCAACAAAGCACTTACCACGCTCAACAACAAACTTCTGAAAGTATTTGGAATGCAGTACAGTGCATCACATTCAGAGTTTATAGAATCCAATGAAACTGGTGAATTCCTTTTTCTGGAAACCTCTTCACGTGTGGGTGGCGCCAACCTTGCTGAAATGGTGGAAGCTGCCAGTGGGGTAAACTTATGGGCTGAATGGGCACGTGTGGAAACAGCAATGGTGGCAGGCACATCTTACAAAGCGCCAAAAGATCGAAAAGAGCATGCAGGCATCGTAATTTCATTGAGCCGCAATGAACACGCTGACACTTCGAGCTTTCAGGATCCCGAACTGGTATGGCGCATGAAGAAAAAATGGCATATAGGATTCATTGTTAATTCCAAAAACGTCAACCGTGTGCTGGAATTGCTCGATACTTATGCAGAGCGTATCAAAGATGAATTTCACGCAAGTGCACCGGCTCCTTCAAAATCACCCTAATGGCAATGTGCTGACCTCGTGCAGGGCCTTGGCATTTACTTCATGACTCCTTGAGTAATTCAGTCTTTGTGGAAAAAACCAACACTGGCACCCACCCAATCTTTGTCTTTGTTGTAGCGTACGCCTACCATTTCGCCCTTGCTTACGCGAATGAGGTTGTTGACAATCTGGGCCCTTGGACTACCCTCCTCCCATAGCATGAGCATGCGTATTTCGAATTTGGCAGGCCCCGTTGGTGTATCAATCACTGGTGCGTAAGTAACCTTGCGCTGCAAAATAAAAGCGTCTCGGTTTTCGGTAATGGCATCCAGATCAGCGGCGGTGATGTGCAACCTGACCCCCGTACCTGCGAAGGAATATAAGGGTTTCAATACATAATTCTCAAGGTCGGCGGGGTATTCAACCACATCGCTCAAGAAGTGGCACTCAGGAACGTACTTGCCACTGAACAATGGCATGGTGTGCTTGCTGATGCGGTAAAACCAATTGGGATGACCCACCCAGTGTACATCAACCTCATCCTGAAAGCTGAATTCAGAGAGGATATCTGGTCGCTTTTCGAGTTCATCAAATATGATGCGGTTGTAGATGCGTTTCACAACCACCTCTTTATCGTGCGCATCGATGTAATACAAGGTACGTCCACGCTTTCTGAGTTTTGACAAACACAACACCTTGATGCCCAAATATTTTTCCGTTCCGTAAAAATCGATGGAAGTGGCTTGTTTTTCAGGTTCAATTTCAAGGAGTACCACTTGGCTTGGGTCTTCATTGCCAACAATTGCTTTGCGCAACAGCTCAATGTATGAAGGAGAGTCGAGGCCCCTGAAGTATACGGTAAGGTCATCGCTCAAGCCGTAGTGCTTTCGAAAAGAATGGTAAAGCAAATCTTGAAAAAAGTAAAGGGTTGGAAATCCCTGTATTTCTATAAGCTGGGGAATCAAGCCGCCATTTCCATCTTCACAAATTCCAAAATCCATTTGTAAAAAGAGCGTGTGCTCATCCTCATTGGGTACCACCACTGAAGGATTTTTGAAAGCTGTATCTGTTTTGTCCTTAAACCCAGGGGCAGCAATCACGTTGTTTATCTCATCGCAGGCTTCCAGCAGCTGTTTTTTCAAGTCATTGCTTATAAATACCGGAGTTTCGCACAGCCTGAACTTTGCAGGATCACCGAAAGCCGAGTTCACATCAGCCTTAAAGGCTTCATACTTTTCAGGGGTCCAAGCCGCATTATATGCTTGGCGTAAAATTGATTCCATAGACGATTTAAACAGTTACATGGGAGCCAATGCGCAACTTGGCAATGGCATTGTCGAGAAAAGAAGGTATAATGGTGCGGTGCGTTCTGGCTATGCTCTCCGGCTTCTCAAGGTTGCGCAACATACTGTTGTACTTGCGTTCGCTGTAGTTTTGAAGGATGATTTCTTTGTTTTCGGCTTTTAGAAAATGCTGACGCATGCCGTAGGGATCGGCTTCCGGATGAAATTGGGTACCCACCATCTCCTCTGAGAACCGTACAGCCATAATGGCTCGTTCATAAAGTAGGTGAGAGCGCATTTTTTCTAAAGACAGAATCTTGGCCCCATGTTCTTCAAATACCTTCAACCTTGGCTGTACGAGCTGGTAATCACGGCTGTCTACAACGTGGTATGGATCATCAAGTCCTTGAAGCAACGGATCATGCCTACCTGCCTCAGTCTTATGGCATGGATAAATTCCAAAACTGGTAACAACCCTTCGGGTGATGCTTCCAAGTCCGAAATGATGGCAAGCCATTTGAAAAGAGTGGCAAATGAAAAATACGTGCTTCCTGTGGGCCTCGATGGGGGTGCGGTGGTTGTGGTGCCAAAGCTGATTGATCAACGAAGCCCACTTTTGTTCCCATACACCGTTGCCCTCCAAGGGGTTTCCCGGCCCTCCCGAAGAGATGTACACATCATAGTCGAGGTTGGGTACCGCATTGTCAAGCCGCACATCGTACTCCTTCCACTCGATGTGATCATCATATCCCCCGAGTATTTCTCGAATGGCACGCATGCCTTGGTTAGGCTTGCCTTCGTACAAATTGAGCAATGCCAACTTCAGCTTCTTCATGCGCTAGTTATATCCTGCATACTCCAATTTACAAATTTTCAGCGAACCAAATCGAACCAACGACCATTGCCCCCTATCATTGGGCTATTTTTTTGAAGATTTGGGAGTGGCTGGCTTGGAAGCGGTCGACTTTTTAACCGTTGCTGGCTTTTTCTCAACTGTCTTTTTCGTCGCCGTTTTTGCAGCAGCAGGTTTCACCTCAGCCGATTTAACAGCAGCCGTTTTAACAGCAGCGGGTTTCGCAGCAGCTGTTTTTGCAGCAGCAGGTTTCGCGGCAGCTGTTTTTGCGGCAGCAGGTTTTTTAGCAGCTGTTGTTGGTTTGGCTGCTGCTTCCGGTTTCACTACTTTGGGTGCAGATGAAGTTTTCGCGCTTACTTTTTTCACAGCAGGTTGAGCAGTGGCTTTTTTAGCGCCCACGTCCTTGGCGTCAGCGGGCTTGGCCGGATTCTTGGCTGCCACGGGAGCAGAAGTGGGAACTGCTTTGATGCTCGCCACCTTTGGTTTTAGGGTTTCCTTCACTGCTGGTTTTACAGCGACAGGGGTTTTTGTGGCCTGCTGAGCAGGGGCCATTTGGTGCCTTACAAAGCTGCCCCACGTAAGGTTCATTTTGCCATCCTTGTGGTCAAGGGCCCTTTTGATGGCCATGTTGGCAGCATTCTCGACAATCCAATCGAAATTTTCCTGTCCTACGCTGTGTATGTCTGCATCGGGAGCTGGATTACAAAAATCAATGGCGTAAGGCACACCGTCGCGCATCGCGAACTCAACGGTGTTAAAATCGTAACCAAGGGCCTGGTTCAGCTTGATAACACCTTCGCGTACCGCGTCCAAAATTTTCTTTTTTACAGGAGGAGCATTGCGCACATAGCGCAGGTGGTGGGGGTTGCGGGGTTCATATTGCATGATGTGAACATGGTCGCCCCCGAGGTAATAGCAACGAAAATATTCTTCAAAGACAATTTCTTCTTGCAACATCATGACCAACTTACCCGTTTCGCTGTGCTTGGCGAAAAGGTCGTCGGCATTCTCAACCCGGTATACACTTTTCCATCCGCCACCGGCGTGTGGCTTCATATAAGCCGGAAAGCCGACATATTTGAATATGCCTTCCCAGTCAAAGGGAAACTTCAAATTGCGAAAAGAATTTTCATCGGTGTCATCAGGCCGGGCGTGTGATGGGAGTATGACCGTTTTCGGAACGGCAACACCAATGGTCTCGGCGAGGGCATTGTTAAAGAATTTTTCATCAGCGCTCCACCAAAATGGATTGTTGAGCACAGCTGCACCACCGATGGCGGCATTTTTTAAATAGGCACGATAAAAGGGGACGTCTTGCGAAATACGGTCAATAATGACTGTATAATCTGTAGGGACAGCTTGTTGCACTTTATCAATGCTCACTGCTTCGGCTACAATGCCGCTCACTTTCTTTTCGTTTACACGCTCTATAAATGCTTGAGGAAAGGTGTTCTCCTGTCCAAACAGAATGCCGATTTTCTTCATATTCCGGGGGGGGTTGTAGTAATTTTAATCTTGAGAATTATAGCAAAGATAAATACTTCGGGAACATCTGCCGCCAAAGAGGCCAATCATGCTCGGCCCACTTGTACTCATCCAACCAATGTGGCACATTTTTTTGTGATAGCAGGTACGACATATGGAGGTTTGCATCTTTGCAAATGTCCCAATCGCCATAGCCAAGAACTATTTTCATGTTCCACAAATCGGGGTGGTTGTTGCCGCTTATATAGTCCACAGGGTTATTGAAATACACTTCATCGCTGTAGTATCCATCCATAAAACTCCTAATATCGAAAGCGCCGCTCATGCTCAATGCGTGGCTCACCAAATGTGGATATTTAAAGGCAAAATTGATAGCATGGTATCCCCCAAAACTTGCTCCTGCAACGGCAACACGTTGTATTCCATAGCTGTGACGCAAAGCACCAATCACTTCTTCTGCGATAAAGCGCTCATATACATTGTGGTTGCGTATACGGTCGGCTGGGTGTATCCGCTTGTTATACCAGCTGTATCGGTCTATACTGTCTACGCAGTACAACTTGATTTTTCCTGCTTCCACAAGGGAATGCGCGGTATGAACAAGTCCTGTATCTCTGGCTTGAAAAAAACTTCCCATCGTGGTGGGAAATACAATCACCGGCGTACCATAGTGGCCGTACACCAACATTTCAAACTCTTTGCTCAACGTGGGGCTGTACCAGCGTATGTATTCTTCTTTCATAATAAAATCAGTGTTGATCAATGGATGTAGCCATGTGTGAAAATGGGATTCGAAACCCAAATGTATAACCTTGGCCTGTTAATGCAATACTAAGTGTTAAAAAAACACTTACATATTTTCCATTCTCGCTGCGCAGCGGCTTCCAAAACCGATGTTTCTTCCTTCCTCTGTATGCTGTCACCAAATCCTCACCTCAGTGGCGCCCAGTCCATACCGTCTAAAGTCGGCAGCCCCAAAACTACAGCGCTCTTCGCCAAGCAATGCCCTGTGTATTTCGGCGCGCAACACACCTTGTCCCACACCATGGATAACAACGAGCTTCTTAATTTTCCGACTTCTTGCATTTTTCAACACACTTCTAAAGTGGGTCATTTGAACCGTAAGCATCTCATAATTGGTCATGTGGGCATGCCTGTCTACAAGCTCATGGATGTGTAGGTCTACTTCCCATACTTCCTCTGTTGGTTCGGGCCGCGGTGGCACAGGGCTGGATACCCGATCCTTCAAGGGAGGTGTTTGTTCACTCAACTTGTTCTCTATCCTGTTTTTGGCTGAGACCGGTATGATTTGTACCATCGGCACTTCCCAGGTAAAGCCATCTGTGTCCTCCACAGTGGCCATTGCTCCCTGAGCCGATTTAAACACAAAAGTGCCTACATCGTCAACCAACAATACCTGATCACCCGGTTTGTATACCACGAGCATGAATTTACTGCAAAGAAAACCATTTGTCCTATTTTTGCCACGCACCCAAATCACAAAGGATGACCTCAAGAAATCGCAATTTTATGAATGCAAGCACTGTAGGCCTTTTCATTACTACATTGAGTATTTTGTTTGTGGACGATGGCAGCCGTGGCATCATATCCCTTGAATCATCTAAAGGTCCGCGTGAGGCGGTGGTTGTTTTTTACAATGTTGAAAACTTGTTTGATACGATAAATGACCCGCTCAAGCAAGATGATGAGTTTACGCCTTCCGGCAAATATGCATGGAGTGGCGAACGCTACAAGCACAAGCTCAGCCAACTTTCGAAGGTGATTGCCAATTCAGGCGATGAACTCCCGCTCCTTGTTGGCCTTGCTGAAGTTGAGAACAGGGCAGTGCTTGAAGACCTCATTGCCCAGCCCGAACTCAAATCGGGTCAATATGAAATCATTCATTTTGAAAGTCTTGATGAGAGAGGCATTGACGTGGCGCTGATGTACCGCAGCAAGCTCTTTAAACCGGAGCATATAGAAACCCTCTTTGTCCAACTCGGTGTGGGCAAGCGGCCCACCCGCGATATTCTTTATGTGTCCGGAAAGCTAAAATCCGGACCTTTGCTGCACGTATTTGTAAACCATTGGCCATCCCGATATGGAGGTCAGGAACAAAGCGAGCCAAACCGAATAGCCGCATCACGCGTGCTGCGCACTGCAGTAGATGCCGTAGTGAGCAATGACAGCAATGCCTCCATCCTCATTATGGGCGATTTTAATGACTACCCCGATAATTTATCGCTTTACCAGGAGCTATCAGCCAAAGGTCAGGAGGACTCAGGCCTGTTGGTAAATCTCATGCATGGTAAGGAAGAATTGCTGCGTGGCAGCTACAACTACCGGGGCGAATGGGGCTTCCTCGACCAAATTATTGTGAGCCGCGCCATGTACGAAGGTGGTGCCATAATGACCAAACCAGAGAGCGCTGAACCATACTTCATCGACGGCATGCTGTACACCGACCCCAAATATGGAGATATCAAGCCCGCGCGTTCATTTGCTGGTTCAGATTATTTGGGCGGGTTCAGTGATCACCTTCCAATCAGGGTTGCCATATGGTACTGACAGCTTAAAAATACATCCAGTGCCATTGCAGACTTCCCGACCGCAGTTCTACAGCCGGGGCAGGCACTTTGAGCACATTTACCACGCTGAATAGCGTTTTCAAAAATCCAGAACGCGTAGGGATGCGGGTAAGGTCTACGTCCAAACTCAGCAAAAATTGGCGTTCACGGGCCATAGTGGGCAAAAATTCACCTGCCGCATTGACCTCAGGATTGTGGCTGCCGCCGAGCATTCCAGTGCCGCTATATCCAAATGCCACATTTAGCCAAGGAGCCAGCTTGCGGGGTCCATTTCGAAATGAGGCAGGATTCACAGAGAGCCAGTAAGTTTGGCCATTGTAATCCTTAAAAAATTGCTCGATGGTATTGTTACCCAATGTTTCGGGACGGTAGTGCGCGAGCCCGCTTGGAGCAAACCCAAACTTTAGTGCAATACGTTGCTCCTCCCATAGCAATTGCTGCGAAAGGAAAAGCCCACCTCCTGCCACATTGGCTACCACATCACCGGTGCTAAACCCCCACTCTTCTGAGAATCCATCGAGTACTTCAATCCCCGTTAAAAAAAGCATTCCGAAGCCAGTACCCATCCACGCGGCATTGTTGCTGCGAACGCCGCTCCATGAAAGTGCTTCAAAGCTGAGCCTCGACAATTGGTAGCCACTGTATGCGTGTCCGGCTTTGTCCATTTGCAGCCAATCGGCATTGTCATTGAAAAAGTGGAAACTGCTTCGGGGTTGATTGGCATACCACAATGAATTCAGACCAATCATAGCACCGGTAAAGCCGACCGCTCCGGCTCCCACTACCACAACAGCCCTTGGCATGTGTAGGCTGTCACTCGGCGTCCAAAAACCTCCGGCGTCCTGAGCCCACCCAAAAGGAGTTGCCAATAGCGTGAAAAGAAACAAGATGCTCTTTACCGCGTAGCCGCGCACAACGTGTTCTTCATGCCGCACAAGTTGCTCAACCAGCGGGAGAAGCCTTTCGGAGAAGTTCAGCAAAATGTTTTCGGAATTTATCCATCTTCGGACGTATTACCGCCGCACAGTAAGGCTGTTCACTGTTGAATTGAAAGTAATTCTGATGATAATCTTCGGCAGCATAATAATTGTTCAGGGGCTCAATGTAAGTTACGATTGGATTGGGCCATGTTCCGCTCAATTCGGCTGCGGCTTTGGCCGCTGTAGCGACTTGATGCTGATTCTCGTCATGATAAAAAATCACACTGCGGTACTGGGTGCCTACATCCCCTCCTTGCCTGTTGAGCGTAGTCGGATCATGGGTCTTGAAAAACACTTCGAGTAAAGTACTGTATTCTACAAGGGATGGATCATACACGATACGCACTACCTCGGCATGGCCCGTTGTACCATTGCACACTTCACGGTAAGCCGGATTTTTCACATGTCCACCACTGTATCCTGATTCTACCCGCACTACGCCCTCAATAGCCGAAAAAACTGCCTCAACGCACCAGAAACACCCTGCCCCAAATGTGGCTTGCTCCAATTGTTTTACATCACCCATCACCTGCTGTATTTAAAATTTGTCATTCTTAATCGACCACGAAATTACAATTTCATTTCAACCCATCTTTCTCGTAGCAGCACCAACAAGATCGATTCGCGATGGTTTAAAAAAAGTCGTTCTCAAAAAATGCTCTCCGCAAAGAGCACACCCATGAAGCGGTTGCTTGGCAATTTTTGACAACGCATGCGGCTTATTCCATCTTTCTATGCATTTTTGCGCTCTTTGGAACCCAACAAAGACTTCATCCTATATTCACATGCAAAGACACATAGACCAATGGTACAGCCCAGCGCTAAACCGCAACATGGAAATCGTGAGCTACGGGCATTACGGCTTTTCTCTCCTTTTGCTGCCTACTGCAGCCGCCGACTATCTGGAATACGAGCGGTTTCAATTGATCGATGCCATAGCTCCCCATATCAACAGCGGAAAAGTGAAGGTATTCAGCATCAACAGCATCAACAGCGAGAGCTGGCTCAACAATCAGATGCACCCACGACATAAAGCAATCAGGCACAGCCAGTTCAATAACTACGTTTTCGACGAGGTATTGCCTTACATCCGCGCAAAAACAAGCGCCAGTACTCCAGTGATCACTGCCGGCGCATCGTTTGGAGCCCTTCACGCAGCCAACCTCTACCTGAAAAAGCCTTGGCATATTCAAGGTTGTATTGCTATGAGTGGTGATTACGACCTGAGCAGCTATACCCGTGACTATTGGGATGATGATGTATACTTCAACAGTCCAATGCATTATATGCAAAACATGAGTGACCACAGCACCTTGGAGCAAATACGAGCCAACGGCAATTTACACATTCTTACAGGCTCTGGCGATTGGGAAACCCCTGATGCATCGCGCCGATTTGCAGCGGTATTGCAAAGCAAAGGCCTCCCTGTACAGCTCGACGTGTGGGGCCATGACATACCTCATGATTGGCCTTCATGGCGAAAGATGCTGCCCTACGTGCTTGAAAGCAAATTTTAGAACACAGCATATTTAATTTTTTCCGCTTCTGGCAAGTTGCCGGTGAATAGGCCATGGCTGTTGTCTAGCGTGAAGGGCCTTATTACAAAACGTATGCATACACAGCACTGTGCTCAATCAACACAGCACTGTTGAAATACAAGGCCACTTCATCACGTTAAGTAAGTGCGCAGAGCTTATTTTTGGAAGTTATCCTTGCGCAACGCACATTATGGCCAAAAAAAACACGATCAAGCCGAACAAGTCCAACAACAAGGCCGTTGCCGACAAATCGCCGCGAAAGAAGTTCTGGCAAGACAGACGTTTTAGAAGGGTGACAGGACTCTTCATGCTCTTCTCGTGCCTTTATGGCCTCATTGCCTTCACGAGCTTTTTATTTACATGGAAGGCTGATCAATCGATGCTCTCTGACAATTGGTGGGTGGTATTGCGGGAGGGCAACTACAACGCCGAAAATTGGCTCGGGCCACTCGGTGCCATGCTGAGCCACTTGTTCATCCATGAGTGGTTTGGCATCATGAGTTTTCTGCTTTTGCCTATACTCTTTGGTCTATCATTTAAAGTTTTGACCGGGCGGTCCATCTTCCCTCTGCGCAAAGGCAGTGCGGCCCTGCTTGCTGCGATATTGATTTTTTCACCTGTTCTCGCCTTTATGTTTCGCGCAAGCGACTGGCATTTTATGGGTGGTGCATTTGGTTTTCATTTAGACCACGCCCTTGTGGGCAAAGTTGGAATGCTCGGCACAGGAGTTTTGCTCCTGTTCGCTGCAGCCACCTACATTATGTTGGTTTTCAATCCGAGCCTTGCTTGGGTAATGCCCATGTGGGGTAAATTGACCGGTGCGGGTAGCCTTATCGGCAAAAGCTGGGCTGCACGCGCATCCAGCATGGTCTCAGCCGATGCCATGGCCGAAGATGGTGACCCTGACACCAGTGAGGCTTATTTTGATGATACCATAGGGGAGCGTGATCAATTCACCACCTCAGCTGCTGAACTCGCACTTGCCAATGAAGATGACTACGAGGAAATAGCAGCTGAAAATGAGGTTGCGGACGACGACGCTGACACCGCTTGGAGCGACCTGCAACCATCCAAAAGCAAAACTGGCAAATCTTTTGATGGAACACTCGAAATTGAAGATCTCCCTATCGAAAAATCTATCCCTATTGCGGAAAATGCTATATATGACAGTGCTGCCTCTGCTGAAGACTTTTCCATAGAGATACCCGAGAATGACAAAGAACTCACTGAGGACGAACTCGACAGAAAAATAGCTGACTTCGGTGAGTATGATCCTACCCTTGATCTGGGCGATTACAAAATGCCCAAATTAGAATTGCTCAATGAGTACAGCCAAGGGAAGGTGAGCGTAAGCAAAGAGGAGTTGGAGGCGAACAAAGACAAGATTGTAACCACCCTCTCCCACTATAAAATTGGCATTGAAAAAATCAAAGCCACAATCGGCCCCACAGTCACGCTGTACGAAATTGTGCCTGAACCAGGCATCCGAATCAGCAAAATCAAAAACCTGGAAGACGACATCGCGCTGAGCCTGGCCGCATTGGGCATACGTATCATTGCTCCCATTCCCGGAAAGGGTACCATAGGCATTGAGGTCCCCAACAGCAACCCCGATATGGTAAGCATGCGTTCATTGATCGCTTCTGAGAAGTTTCAGGAGAGCACCATGGACCTTCCGATCGCAATGGGCAAAACCATTTCAAACGAAACCTTTGTAACCGACCTTGCCAAAATGCCACACCTCCTCATGGCTGGTGCCACTGGTCAGGGAAAGTCTGTGGGCTTGAATGCTATATTGGTATCACTGCTGTACAAAAAGCACCCATCCCAGATTAAATTCGTTCTGGTTGATCCCAAAAAGGTCGAACTTACCCTCTTCAATAAGATTGAGCGCCACTATCTTGCCAAACTTCCGGACGAGGAAGAGGCAATCATCACGGATACCAGCAAAGTGGTGAAGACGCTGAACTCACTGTGTATTGAAATGGACGACCGGTATGAGCTATTGAAAGAAGCAGGCGTACGGAATATAAAGGAGTACAACGCGAAGTTCATTAAAAGGCGCCTGAATCCCGAAAAAGGGCACCGCTATTTGCCGTACATTGTATTGGTGGTCGACGAATTTGCAGACCTTATCATGACTGCTGGCAAAGAGGTGGAAACCCCTATAGCACGCCTTGCCCAGCTCGCAAGAGCCATTGGTATACATCTCATAATCGCCACTCAGCGCCCCTCTGTCAATATCATTACCGGCGTAATTAAAGCCAACTTCCCGGCGCGGATTGCCTTTAGGGTGTCTTCTAAAATTGATTCCCGAACCATCCTAGATGCCGGTGGCGCCGACCAGCTCATAGGCCGTGGCGACATGCTCCTCTCCACAGGCAACGACCTTATTCGCATACAATGCGGTTTCGTAGATACGCCAGAAGTCGACGAGATTACTGATTTTATCGGTTCCCAACGTGGGTATCCATCTGCCCACATGTTGCCTGAATATGTAGGTGAGGATGGCGGTGATGGAGCAGGTGACTATGATATCGCTGACCGCGATTCCATGTTCGAAGACGCTGCCCGAATGGTCGTGATCCACCAACAAGGCTCTACCAGCCTCATACAGCGAAAATTAAAGCTCGGCTACAACCGTGCTGGCCGCATTATGGATCAACTTGAGGCCGCAAGTATAGTAGGCCCCTTTGAGGGTAGCAAGGCGCGGCAGGTCTTAATTCCCGATGAGTACGCTTTGGAACAGTTATTGAGAGCAGAAAGTGAAAAAATAGAAAGTTAACACATGAAATCATTCGCCATTATCCCTTTCTTGCTGTTTTCCTTACACATAGGTTCTATGCAAGGTCAAGATGCGCAAGCCAAAAGCATCCTCGACGAACTGAGCAACAAAACACGCAAGTACAATTCTATTACCAGCGACTTCTCATTTACCCTTGAAGACAAAATGGCGGATATAAAGCAAACGCAGGAAGGAACCCTGAAAATGCAAGGAAAACAATACTATATCAAGCTTGGCGACAACGAGATATACTCAGACGGTCAAACCAGATGGACCTACAATACAGAAATGAATGAAGTGTACGTTGATCACGCAGAAGGCGGTGAGGATGTGCTCAATCCCACAGAGATATATACCGTTTGGGAAACGGGGTTCAAGCACTACTATGACGGTGAAATAACGGAAAACGGAAAGGCAATGCACCAAATCAAACTAAATCCCAATAAGCCCCAAGACAAAGCATTTCATACCGTTAAGCTATTCATCAACAAGGCACAAATGCAAGTAAGCCGCATGGAAATATTCGGAAAGCAAGGTGACAATTACATCTACGAGGTCAAAACCTTTGTTACTGACAAAAATTACCCCTCCACGGCATTTGCATTCGATAAATCGCGGCATCCGGGTGTGGAAGTGATCGACAACCGCTGATTCAATAGCAAAGCTGCGCCCACGACCACAATAACGTCTGGATTCAAAAGTGTTGAAGTGAATTTATATTCATGGATTTCACTATTTTTGACAAGTGAATTTATTTTCTAGATTCTTTCTTTGGTCCATACCATACGCTTTAACAAGCTTGTATTTGTTGGGCATCCCTTTTACGAATTCTGCTCAGCAGTATCCTGAAGGTTTCAATGAGGAGCAAATTGCACAAGGACTGCTTTTGCCCGGTGGAATTTTGCACGCCGACAGTGCTCGCTCTTTTCTTTGGGAACTCAATGGCAAGGTATGGCTACTCGTGAATGACCTTGTACACCCCGAACCTGTCATTGATATCAGCGAGGAAGTAGCCCTGTGGGGTGACCATGCCATGATCGGTGCAGCCCTACATCCCGACTTTCACTCGAACGGTTACATATATTTATATTATGTCGTTGACAGGCATCACCTCATGTACTTTGGTACTGATCAATACGACCCCTCCTTCACCGAAGATGGTGTAGCCGTGATGGGTAGGCTGACACGCTATACCTTGAATACAGTCGATTTTCAGTTTGCCATTCCAGGCAGCCGCAAAATTCTTTTGGGTGAAAATCCTGGAGATGGTCTGCCCATTCCTACATGGTCACATGGCGTGGGCGCGGTAATTTTTGGTGAGGATGGCTCACTCCTGCTCAGTACTGGCGATGGAAATACCTGGGTGGGTGGCAATGACGGATTGGGATACAATGGAACAGGACCTGTGCCAGCCTTTGGTATGGATAGTGTGGCCCTGATGGAAGGTCTGTTGCGGCCCGAAGAAATGCTCGGTGCTTTCCGTGCGCAGTACCTCAATGGCCTCAATGGAAAAATCCTCAGACTTCATCCCGAAACAGGAGAAGGGCTTCCCAATAACCCCTTTTTCGATAACAACAATCCGAATGCGCCGCAGTCAAAAGTGTACGCCCTCGGCTTGCGCAACCCATACCGCATGACCTTAAAACAAGGAACAGGCCATGGCGGACTCAACGATGGTTTTCCAGGTATTGTCTACATTGCCGATGTAGGCGACTGGGTATGGGAAGAAATCAATGTGCTGAGAGAGCCCGGACGAAA
Organism: Cryomorphaceae bacterium; assembly: GCA_036751905.1. Classification (GTDB taxonomy): domain Bacteria; phylum Bacteroidota; class Bacteroidia; order Flavobacteriales_D; family Cryomorphaceae; genus T3Sed10-241. The sequence goes on along the minus strand of DAIOTP010000015.1, from coordinate 21,892 downwards.
CTTTGGCTGGCCCATGTTTCAAGGACCTGTAGCACACAATTTCTACAAAAATAAACCCACCAATAACCCGCTTGCCACGAACCCACTCTTTGGATTCGGAAATTGCAACAAAGAATTCTTTCTCTTTCAGGAAACGGTAGTTGCTGACAATGCTGGCCACGAACACTTCTTCACCAATCCCTGTAACCCTGCAATAAGCATCCCTGATCACATATTCACATTCGTACACGAGAGGCCAATTTTGGCTTATGCCAATGAAGCCAACTCCAACAATCCTTACGCAGTTTATCCGAGCTTTGATGTAGATGGAAACGAGTCATTTACACATTTAGAAAGCAACAATAGCACAGCAACAGGCCAGAACTTTCAGGGCTTGAGCGTGAGTGGTGGGGCCTTCCTCGATGGTGAGCTGATTCCGGAAGAATATCAAGGCCTCTTTGTATTTGCTGATTTTTCTGGATGGATACGCGCCGCAAGATTTGATGATAACCACGGCCTCCAGTCCATCGCATTGTGGAATGACAACGCCGGACGCCCTGTTTTTATAAACCAGAACCCTTACAATGGCTGCCTTTATTACACCAGTATTTTTCCCTCTTTCGTGAAAAAGATTTGTTTTGGCGGCAACCTGAGGCCCGTAGTGAAGGTGAATCCTCCACTTGTATACGGTTACAGTCCGCTTGAAGTCTTTTTCAATACCATTGGCACCTATGACCCTGAAGGGGATCCTCTTCATTTCGAATGGGATTTTTGCGGAAGCGAAACATCCAATGAACCTTCTCCAACTGTAACACTCGAAGCACCCCAAGGTGAGATGATGAATTGCAACATTACTTTGACAGTGTCCGATAATTCGGGAGGTATTACTACGGTTCATATCCCGGTTTCATTGAACAACACCCCTCCTGAAGCGCATATTGTGAGCATTGAAGAAGGAGACCTCTACCCGACCGAAATACCCAGCTCCCTGCAGTTGATCGCTCAAGTATCGGATGCGGAGCATGCCCCGGAAGAACTCACGCTTACATGGACCTTGCTGCTGCATCACAATACCCACTTTCACAGAATACAACAGTTGGAAGGAAACCATGTCAATCTGCAGCTATCACCAACGGTATGCAGTCCATTTGAGACTTATTGGTATGAAATTCAACTGGAGGTAACTGATCCCGGTGGGCTGAAAGCCACCGACAGCCGGATGATTTATCCCGATTGTGAAGGCACCCTCGATGTAGAATGGCCAGCTGTTGATGGCGATTACATGGTGTATCCCAATCCTGCCAGTACCTCCGTCATCATTCAGTCCAGGCAAAGTTTACCATCGAGCTTCCATTATCAACTGATCGGAATAGATGGAAAGAAAATCACAGACGCCGTGATTCCCGTTTTTCATGAACGGTCTTTTGTAAAGATTCCGCTAAGCCGCGAGAGCAGTAACAGTGCGGGTCTCTTTATCCTTAGGTTTTTTGATGGCGATAATTGGATAAGCCGCAAGCTGTTGCTGACTGACTAGTTTTTTTTCAGCAGATATGGAACCTATCTTGGTCATTCCTACAGGGAATGCACACTTCAGCTTTTACGGACCAAGGTTATATGAATAATTCTGATTTTGCTTTGACAAAGCAGTGTAACAAAGGTTACATTCTTTCGACGAATTACATTATTTATAGGATTAAACTTGATAATTAAACTTATTTGTTTCAAATTTGCATCAAATAAACCTATAATGCTATGAGAAGTCTTTACTTCACCCTGTTCGCCTTTATGGCTCCATTGCTATCCACCGTTGCTTTTTCCCAAAGCACCTGTGTGGACTTTAGAACATTTTATGCCAACCATGGACCAGGTGTTTCTGGAACCAATTTGTACTCGGTTGAGCTAACGGATGACGAAGCACAGCTTACTTTGATTGACAATTTCAATTATGAAATCCATTTTGCCTATGGCAACGAGAACAACATTCTCTACCTGGTAAATGCCAATGGAAGCTTCGTTGAATTCTACGATGTTGACCTGGGCACTGTTGTAAGTACTTTGGCGCTTCAGAGTGGTCTTTCGCAGCTATATCAAGCTGTGTACAATCCTAACGATGGTTTGCTGTATGTCGGTTCTGACAACCAGAACAAGATATTTGCCATCGACCTGACTGATGGTTCATACACTTTCGTCGCCGATGCCCCCATCCATGGAGGTGACCTTGTCTTAAAAGGCGATGAACTTTACACTTTTACGCGTCAAAACAACCAAATGCGTAAAGTTGATGGCAACAGCACTGTGCTCGTTGGATCCATTCCAGCCAATGTAAATGGCGCAGCCTTGACAGAGGATGGCAATTTTATCCTTGCCAATTTCAGTGCAGGCGTGTTTACCATCGTTGATGAAGATGCCAATGTAGTCGGCACAAGAACGGCTACGTTGGACAATGCAGCTTTCACGCTTGCCAATGGTGACATGGGCGGCGGATGCCGTGCCTTCGACCCAGGTGTTGAGCCATTACCCTGCACTGACTACCGTGTATACTACATCAACATCAATCCTCAGCTCACTGAAAGCACCCTTTACGAGGTTGTTATTGACGCTACCGGAACTGCCGCTGATTTGATCGCCCTAGAAACTTTTGGCACTTCAGCCCACCTCGGCCTTGGTCCTGATGGATTGCTTTACATTGTTATTGGTGGTGGTCAATTGGTAATTTATGACCCCATTACAGCGATAGCCTCCTCACCACTTCAAATCACCGAAGTTACTGGAGCACCTGTGAGCAATGTACCTCATGTGGTCGTTGACCCAGCTGACGGAACAATTTACATCGCCTCAGCCGATACAGAAACCATTTACAGCCTGGATCCTATGACAGGTGTTGCCACAGCAGTTCTTCAATTGGATGTTGATGTGCGTGGTGGAGACCTTGTAATTACAAACGATGGAACGCTTTGGCTTGTTAACCGACTGGACAACACATTCTACAACATTTCTGCCGGTGGAGCCCCTGCCTTTAGCGTACCGCTGAATGCCATCAATGGAGCTGCCATTTTGGATGACGGCACCATTCTGGTAGCCAATACTGGTAGCACAGTGTTTAACCTTATCAATCCTGCAACAGGTATGTTGATGCAAGGTGTGATCGAAACTGAAATTACTTTCGGAAATGGTGACCTAGCCGCAGGTTGTGTAAGCCGTGAACCGGTAGTTGAAGATTGCAACAACTTCGTAACGTATTACTACAATTACCTCACCGCAAATGATGGTGAACTTTTCAAAGTTGATTTCAACAATGGAACAGCCACTTACACTTTGCTGAGCAATTTTGCAGTGGGTTCAAACCACATTGCAATTGATGAAGATGGCTTTATCTACAGTACCCGTGGGTCATTTATCGACATCTACGATCCTTCTACACAAACTTATATCACTCAAAGCATTCCTTTGGTGAACAATGCAACCAATGGCCCCATCAATGGTACAACTGCAGCTGTCTTTGACAAAGCAGGAGTGCTGTGGATTGCAGCCAATGGCCAAAGCATTTACACTGTAGAATTTGTGGGCGGTCAAGCACGCGCCACTGCTCAGTTTGGTCCTGCACAAGGGGTTACTGTAAGTGGCGGTGACCTTGTAACAACCGAAGACGAAGAAGGCAATGAAACGCTGTGGTATGCCAACAGGAGCAACAACCGTCTATTCAACCTTACCGCTGGAGGCTTTATCATGATGCCACTCACTGAAGTAAATGGAGTCTCCACGACTATAGATGGAAAGCTACTCCTATCCAACGGTGCGCTGAATGCCCAGGGTGGTCTCTACAAATGGGATCCATCTAATGATGACTTGTCGCAATTCATGAATGATGGTGGACCTAACACCTTCTTCAATGGTGACTTGGCAGCCCGCTGCCTTGATAAAGAAGATGAACCCCAAGATTGTGTGGTAACTTACTATACCAACTATCCAGCAATTGGTGCTCCCAATGAGTTATTCCGCGTCGAATTTGCTGACGGTGTGGCTACGTACACCAAGCTCAATTTCTCAACACAGGATAACCACATTGCTCTCAGCACTGAAGGGATCATATACAGTGTTCGAGGTAACTTTGTTGACATTTACAATCCAATTACTGAAACATACATCACGACTGGAATTCCCATTGTGTCAACGTCAGGCGCTTCACTGAGCGGATTCCCTGCTGTTGTGATGGATAGTGAAAACACACTCTGGATTGCAAGAAATGCTGACAACACTGTATATACCATAGAATTCATTGGAGGACAAGCCGTTGCCACTGCACAGTTTGTCAATGTAACTCCTATTGATGGAGGTGACCTTATTGTAACCATTGATGAGGAAGGCAATGACCTGCTTTGGCATGTGAACCGAATCAACAACACCCTGTACAATTTTGCAGATGGTAGCTTGATTGATATTGATCTTCCTGAAGTAAATGGAGCCTCTGTGCTTGACAATGGGAACCTCCTTTTCGCCAACGGTGAGCAAAACGCCAATGGAGGTTTGTACGAGTACAATATCAGTGATGGAACATTATTCAAATACACAAACAATGGAGGTCCAGCCGTATTCTTCAACGGTGACCTTGCCGGGCAATGTGTAACTGAACTTGCTACAAATTCTTCTTCACCAGTCACCAATTTTGGAGGTAGCTTCGTTGAAACTTCGCCCAATTCAATCAGCGTATATCCAAATCCTACCAGTGACTTAACCAGAATTGTATTTACTTCTGAGAAAGAAGGACGGGTATTGGTTGATATCCTTGACATGAACGGACGCACTGTTCAAGGCCTCTTCAACGCCAATGCGAACGCAGGTCAAGAATACCGTGTTGACTTCAATGCCGGACAACTGGCCAAAGGATTCTACATTGCCCGCATGGTTGTAGGCAACGATGTAGTGATCACTAAAGTGCTCGTGCAGTAAGTACAGGGATTACTTTTCAAAGCATACCTAAGAGACAGCCCTTCCGGGCTGTCTCTTTTTTTTTAATGTACTTACTATTTAGGTGTACCTTTGCAGCGATTTTTAAATGCAGCTATGCAAAACATTCGTAATATCGCTATTATAGCGCACGTTGACCACGGAAAAACTACCCTCGTTGACAAAATGATCATGCTGGGAAAGGTTTTCGGCGATCATGAAACTCCCGGAGAGCTCATCATGGACAGCAATGACCTTGAAAAAGAACGCGGTATCACTATTTTGGCTAAAAATGTAGCCGTAAATTATAAGGGATACAAAATCAATATTATCGACACCCCAGGCCACAGCGATTTTGGTGGTGAGGTGGAGCGTGTGCTCAACATGGCTGATGGCGTGCTGCTCCTGGTTGACGCATTTGAGGGGCCTATGCCTCAAACGCGTTTCGTGTTGGAAAAAGCTGTACAACTGGGCCTGAAGCCCATCGTTGTGATCAATAAAGTGGACAAAGAGAATTGTACTCCTGAGGAAGTGCATGAAGCGGTATTCGACCTTATGTTTTCTTTGAACGCGAGCGAGGATCAGTTAAATTTTCCTGAGGTATACGGCTCCGCCAAAAACAACTGGATGGGTACGGATTGGAGAACTCCAACGACCAGTATTGCCCCTCTTATGGATATCATCATAGAGCACATTCCTGAACCTAAAGTGGAAATAGGTAGCTTGCAAATGATCATCACCTCACTGGATTACTCTTCTTTCATAGGCCGAATAGCCATTGGAAGGGTTCGAAGGGGCTCCCTGAAACCGGGGTTGCGCGTTGCGCTGGTGAAACGAGACGGTTCCATAACGTACAGCAGGATCAAGGAACTGTACGTATTCGAAGGGCTTGCAAAGAAAAAAGCCGACGAAGTTTTGGCGGGTGATATTTGTGCCCTTGTAGGGCTTGATGGTTTTGAAATTGGTGATACTGTTGCTGATGCAGAAATGCCCGAGGGATTGCCCCCCATTGCCATCGATGAGCCTACCATGAGCATGTTGTTTACCATCAACGACAGTCCTTTTTTCGGAAAGGAAGGCAAATTTGTAACATCCCGCCACATCAAAGACAGGTTGGAGAAAGAGCTTGAAAAGAACCTCGCGCTGAGGCTGGAAGACACGGGATCAAGTGATTCATTTATGGTGTATGGCCGTGGCGTATTGCACTTGTCTGTATTGATCGAAACGATGCGCCGTGAAGGGTATGAACTTCAAATAGGCCAGCCTCAGGTAATCATCAAAGAAATAGACGGTGTAAAGTGTGAGCCAATCGAAGAGCTCAGAATTGACATCCCTGATGAATATTCTGGAAAAGCGATTGAAACTGTGAATTTGCGCAAAGGTGAAATGATCAGCATGAACCCAAAAGGTGACCGCATGCTGTTGGAATTTAAAATACCTGCTCGCGGAATTATTGGCTTGCGGAATTACCTGCTTACTGCATCCGCAGGTGAGGCCATCATGTCACACCGATTTATGGGATTTGAACCTTTCAAGGGAGCCATACCCGGTCGACAAAACGGATCATTGATCAGTATGGAAAATGGTAAAGCAATTCCCTATTCTATCAATAACCTGCAGGACAGGGGCACCTTTTTTGTAAATCCGAATGAAGAGATTTATGAAGGACAGGTAATTGGCGAAAATTCGCGGCCGGGCGATATGGTTATCAATGTGACCAAAACCAAGAAGCTTACCAACATTCGCGCTTCAGGATCAGACGATAAAGTAAAATTGATCCCACCAAAGCGCTTCTCTCTCGAAGAAGCTTTGGAGTACATACAAGCGGACGAATTCGTAGAGGTAACACCCAAATCGCTGCGCATACGGAAGACGCACTTGAACGAAAATGACCGCAAGCGCTCTAAATCTAGCTTAGCGGCCAACTAAGTCTCGATATCAGGTTGGTATTCGTCTGCTGATTTCCCAAAGGTCCAGGCCACTGCTTCACGTGCGCTGCGCAAATGGGGTGGTACACAAAGGAAATAACGCCTTTGGGTGCTAGGGCATACTACTTCAGCAAAATAGATAAAGGTGCCTGCAAGCTTGTCCCTCTGTGCAGTTTTGTACAAACCAAGATCATTGCCAAATCGATCTACGTCCTTATCAATCAATTCCAAACCGAGTAAATTGCCAAATCGTTCACTGCCCAATATTTCCTGGTAGCACCTCCGCACCTCAGCATTCTCTTCGGCTACAATATCCTCTTTGGTAACCTCTTCAGGTGCCTCAATGAGTTTATCAGGGACCGCAACGCCATGGTGAAAATACAAAAGCGTTCCGTCATGCCATTGTACTGCCGGCTCACCCTCTCCGTGAAGCCGGAATTCGTCATCACGCAATACCACCCATGGGGCTGTACAAACAATTGCCTTGTCAGAGAAAGCATAGAGGTAAAAGCCTCCGGCGTCAATGAAATCAACCAATTCAAAAGGTACTTCGACATTCAACGCGCATTGCTCGCGCAGAATTCTGTAAAAATTAAGCCAATCAGCGTCACCTAAGCATGGGGAGGTGGCTGGCCGGATGGCACTGCCATAGCTTACATGCCCCATTTGGGTGAGCTTATGCAATACAGGAGACACGACCGAATGGCATACCTGAAAGTTGATATCCCAGAAAAGCATGTTTTGAAGCTCTTGCCAGGAGTCAAGTGGGAGGAGTGATTTGCTTTGATCTAATAATGTCTGGGCCATTTTTTGAATCCAACCAAAAAGCATATCGGAAAGGTTCTCAACTTTCTTTGCCGAACGCTCTATTTGCTTACAATATTCTTCCAGAGACTCGGCCACGTGCGCTGGGCCATTACAAATTTCTATCTGCGCTGTATCAATAGGAATACCCAGAGTGAGATACAAATCCTGCACTGCCAATTTGAGCGTATCAACCTGAGCATCGTTCTGGGATAGATAATACGCTATCCAACCATTTTTGGCAGCCACCAAATCTTTGAAACCATTGGCTGAATGGTATTGATCAAACATGCAGTCAATCTTTAACCATCCTTATTGCCCGTGCGTAAGGATTGTACTCGCGCTGCCGAATCACTTTGTATTTGCCTGGAGGAATAACAATTGGATCGTGCTCTTTTGTCCAGGCGCGCACATCAATGAGCAGGTGCTCCAACACACTTTCCTCCTTCACGTCGAGAAAATGCGTGACAAAGGCGCCATTCTTATCCATATTTGCAGGGGAGCTATATACATCCACTCCTTCACCAATGATGAAGTGGCCATGGTTGCGTCCTTCACCCCGCACAAGCAGGCGGTCATCACACCTGTCCAGCAAAGGAACTTCATCTACCCTTTCAATCAACACATCACCTTGTCTATACATCACTATTCACATTTATTTCAAAACAGAATAAAGTTAGGAAGGTTTACTGAGTATCAAAAACCCGAGAGTAAAATGATCGAACATTTTTTTCAGTGCCCTTACTGCTTTGAAGAGATTTCAGTTTTGATTGAGCCGTATGATGGAAGGCAAAATTATGTGGAAGATTGCGAAGTATGCTGCAATCCGATGATTTTTGACGTCGAAGCAAGTGAGGAGGAAGTCCATTTTTTTCATGTGGAGGCCTTAGATCAGTAATTTTTTGGGCTGACGGGATTTTTTTTTCGTTCTGGGAATCCAATCTTTCAATTTTTCGGTCGATTCTCATTCCATTTTCGTCGCAATTTGAATTACTATTGGTCGACATTTCTTTTAAATGGCTACTTTGGCAACAACAATGTGAAGCAAATATGTTCCAAACATTAACGAATTTTTTCTTGCGGCATTAGGACTTTCAGCGTACATTTGTCATGTAATACCGAGTGAGGTATTACAGCGAGGTTTTGGTTAGCCCGGTGGTACTCCGAAAGGAGTACCACAACCGCAAGATGAGCCCGGTCTTTAATGGTTGTTTTAGATTGATTGGTTATCGATTCTTTGAATCGTCTTTTTAGGGCTCTCTTGCGGTTTCTTTTTTTCCACCGACTTCTTATCTTGGTCCTACGGTGGTAGAACAAATTTCAATTTCTTTTTCAGACAATAACGTCCATGGGCTCAATGCCGCATTGGCGTTTATCATGTTCGGGATAGCCCTGGGCATTCACACCAGCGATTTTAAGGGAATTTTCAAGCTCCCGCGCAGCATAGCAGTTGGCATCACAAGTCAGTTTGTGCTGTTGCCTTTATTCACTGTGTTGCTGATATGGGCAATGAAGCCCAACCCAGGCATCGCCCTAGGCATGATACTGGTAGCCGCTTGCCCTGGTGGTAACGTCTCGAATTTTATAAGTACCATCGGTGGTGGCAATGTGATATTGTCCGTATCGCTCACAGCCTTTGCCACACTTTTATGCCCTGTGCTCACACCGGTCAACTTCCAGCTTTATGCCTCCATTTTGCCGGAAACGGCGAGTATGCTCAAGAAATTTGAGCTCTCCTTTACAGACATGCTCCGCACCGTGTTTGTAGTACTGCTTATGCCCACGGTGCTGGGAATGTGGATGAGAACCAAGAGACCGAACTGGGCCAAAACTCTCCAAAAACCAGTTCGTATGGTGAGCTTCGCTGTACTGCTGGCATTCATCTTGCTCGCACTTATCAATAACTTAGAAACCTTCAGGCACCACCTCTTGGCTGTGTTTGTAATTGTAATGCTGCACAATGCAATCGCTTTTTCTTTAGGTTATGCCAGTGCCACATTGAGCAAATTGCCGTTCCCCGACCGTCGGTCCATATGTATTGAGACCGGCATCCAAAACTCAGGTTTAGGACTTATTATCATATTCACCTTTTTTGGTGGAAACGGCGAAATGGCACTTGTAGCAGCTTGGTGGGGGGTGTGGCATATTGTGGCAGGGCTCGTGCTTGCGGGTGTGTTTCGCCGAGCAATGAGAAGTGCCACAGTGCCTGAGGTCTAACAATCATGAGATTTCACCAATAGAGCCAAGAGGCTGAACCAGAAGGTTCGTCATTCAGGTGCACGAAATAATGCAAAACAAGTAGCAGAACTTTGTCAATGCCTATTTTCAAGACAAGTGCAAGCCGGTTGCTGACTTTCTCGAAAGTCACCAATCAAAGTCTCAAACGTATTCCTGCTTTACCACAAGAGTGAACCAATCTTGCCCGGTGTCGATGTAACCGTAATCATAAACAAAAGTGTATGACTTACCAGATTTGGTATGATATATATTGGTATGATAGTCAAAATTGAAGCCTTCCTTCACCAAATCTTTTCGGGAAACTCTAGCTTTTCCTTCGGGATTGAGCTTTTGCAAAATGCGCCTGTTCTTGCGCAGTGCAGCGTTGACTTTTTTTACAACATCTGTCACCACCATGCCAGCACGGTTGTGGTAGCTGCTTCGGCATTGATCCGAGCAAAATTTGGCGTCAGCCCGTCCCCGGAACTCTTCACCGCAATCTATACACTGCTTTTTCATGGTCAGCCCAATGTAATTGAAGTTGAAGATACTATAAATTTTGAAATTGCCAAGATTTGCGTTCATTCCTGACTTGAGTGATCTGACAAAAAAACGCAACCCGTATTGGGTTCAAAAACATGGAGCAATCAAGATGCATTTGACATGAATCTTTATCTTCGCGTCCAAATTGAAGAACATGCTGGATAAACCAAACAAAGAGTTAGAACCTGAAATTGCTGGGCCAGTTACCCTCGCAATATTTGCCTTGGCTATGGTGGTGCTCCTTATCTGGATGGCATCCTAGTCAGTCCAAAGCCCATTCAACTGGATTGCGCCCATTGGCTGCCAGATAGGCGTTTGTTTTGCTGAAATGTTTGTTTCCCAGAAACCCACGGTGAGCCGAAAGGGGTGATGGATGGGGTGACTCTAAAACACAGTGGCGCATTGTATCCAACAATCCCGACTTTTTGCGGGCGTAATTGCCCCACAACAAGAAAACAACGTGCTCTTGAGTGTCGTTGACCTGTTGAATCACCGCATCGGTAAACCGCTCCCAGCCCTTGCCTTGATGTGAACCGGCATCATGGGCACGCACCGTCAAAGTGGCGTTGAGCAAAAGCACGCCTTGGGCTGCCCACTTGCTCAAATCGCCGTGAGCGGGCACTGGAATTTCTAAATCAGCTTCAATTTCTTTAAAAATGTTGAGAAGTGAAGGCGGGAAAGGTACTCCCCTGTTCACTGAAAAACACATTCCATTGGCTTGACCCGCCCCATGGTAAGGGTCTTGACCCAAAATAACAACTTTTACCTGCTGTAATGGAGTAGCATCCAGTGCCCTAAATATTTGTGAACCAGGCGGAAAAACACGCTGAGTTTGGTATTCATGGCGTACAAAATCCGTAAGTTGCTTGAAATAATCCTGTTCAAACTCCGGGGCAAGTGCCTGGAGCCAGCTCGCGTCGATGCGTAGGTGCTGGTTGGCCATGACTTACATATATTTCAGGCGCAGCTGGTACCGAAGCTTTCGCTCATAAGTTTCAATGAGCCAGTTGCAATAACTTTCGGTAGCGCTATGCAAGCAGCTACAATACAAGCGGCATCTGTACTCTATTTCCTCTTTAACCAGATCAGCCAAGTCAAGCGCATCGTATAAATCTTCCGCATTTTTTGCAATTTGGGTGCTGTGGTTTTCAATAGCCAACTCAATTGCCTTCTTTGGCTTAATTCCCTGCGCTTGAAGATCGTAATACACTTTCTTCATTTCAAACTCATCCTCTGGCGTATTGTTCCTGAAGCGTTCAATGAGTGAAAGCGGTCGCTCATAGTGGTAATCACTCATGAGGTTGCTATCACGCTCATGTATTTGCTCGAAGTAACGTTCAGGATATTTGAATATGTCCATCCAGTTGATGTAATCCTGCCAAAGGCCCAACCGTTGCACATTGTTTCCCAAATCAATGATGCTGAATCGGTTCTTGGTATCCGTGATGCGTGAGCCCCTTCCAATCATTTGGTGGTAAAGCGTGAGCGAACGTGTTGCCCTGTTGATAGCAATGGCCTCTACAGACGGCTCATCGAATCCTGTGGTGAGGATGCCAACGGAAGTGAGGATGGCATCAGGAGTTTCACGAAACCATTCCAGTGTTTCTCTTCGTTCGGTATTGCCAAAGGTGCTGTCGAGGTGCTTCACCTTATACCCTGCATTTTTGAACAATTCAAATACACGTACCGAAGTAGCAATACCGCTGTTGAAAATCAAGGTTTTCTTACCCAAGGCACGCTCCTCATAGGCCGCAAGCAGCCTGTCCTGCATGGTGTACAAACTGTAAAGCCTGTCCAGGGATCCAATCGTGTAATCGCCGTCAGGGCCCACCTTCAATGAGCGCAAATTCACATTGTAGGTATAGGTTGTGGCATTGCTGAGATATCCGTCCTTGATGAGATCAGATATGCTGTGCCCCACGATCAGTGACTGATAGTTCTCATTGAGTGGCAAATTTCGGTTGCTGCTCAGCGGCGTAGCTGTAACCCCGAGCAGGTTTGACTTTTCGAAAAATTTGAATAGCTTTCGAAAGGAGTTGTAATGGGCCTCGTCAATGATGACCAAGCCAATATTCACCAAATAATTCTCATTTTCAGTAAGTCGGTTGTTGAGTGTTTCGACCATGGCCACATAGCAATCATATTCATCGCGGTCGGGGAGCTCTTTCACATCTCGGTCAATGACTTTGTTCTTGACACCGATCTCATTGAGCGCCTTTGACGTTTGGGCCAGAAGCTCAATTCTGTGGGTGAGAATGAGTACCCTCTTTTTGCGGCGTTCGATGAACTGACGTGATATTTCGGAGAAAATCACGGTCTTACCTCCACCTGTTGGCAACTGGAAGAGCACATCCGACTTCTCCGGCCGCGCATCCAGTTCTTTAAATATCAATTCAATAGCCTCTTCCTGGTATGGATAAAGCTCCTTGTATTTGGTGTTTGTCAGGGTGTTTTGCTTCTCTCTCATAAAAACCGTGCAAAGTTAGCTTAATTCAACGGTGCAGGAAGCACAAGGAGTCAACCTTATTGCAAGTGCTTTTGAATCGCGGTGTTCAGTCCTTATTCAGACACTCCAGAGCGTTGGAGTTCTGCCAACCGCAGCGTTTCGTCTGCAACCCATTGTTGGGTGCGCAGCCGCAGCTCATCCCCATCCTTGCCTATGATGGCCTCCCCTATACTCACGTCCACACGAATGCGCCAATGACCAAATGCCTGCACGAAATGACGCAGGAAGGTATCATCATCAATCCATGCCATATCTTTATTTTCAAATTCAATGGCGATTGGAATTACAGGAAATCCTGCTTCCGCACAATGCCTAAAAATGCCAGGTTTGAAATCCAATATGCCAGGGCCTTTGTGTGTAGTACCTTCCGGGAAAATAAGCACACTGAGGCCTTCCATGAGCCGCTCGCGGATGGCATCACGCGTGCGGCGACGGCTCTCAGCACTGTCACGCTCAACAAAAATTGTGCGTATGGCTGTACCTACCTGACCTACGAGCGGCCATGATTTTACGGAGCGCTTTGCCACCACCACATAAGGTATACGGCTTGGAATAAGAACGATGTCAATATATGAACGGTGATTGCTCATGAGCACCCCCTGAACTTGCGGTATGCGGCCGTGTACGGTGCTTCTAATGTTCAAAAGCGCGCGAACCGTCCATATCACTGCAGTGTACACCTTGAATACAGCTGATTGCCCAAACAAAGAAAAAATACCACATAAAATCATAGCTACGGCGGCTATCAAAAAGAACAATAGGAGGCGTACGCTACCGAGCAAAATATTCATAACAGAGATATTGATGCGTTAACCAGTCCTGCTCAGTCATACTTTCTGATGTCGATGGACCACTTCACTATAAATTGCCAACAACTGCCTGCCTACCTCCTGCCCTGAAAAGCGGATTGTTGCAAATTCACACAGGCGGGATGGGTCAAATGAGCCCTTCACTTTCAGCGCTTCCTTGAGCGCATGGGCCACAGCCGCGCCATCATAACCATGGATGGTTAGCCCGAGACCAGCTTCTTGATACTCCCCATAGACTCCAACGGGCGTGCTGACCACAGGTACACCTGAAGCCCATGCTTCAACTACAGCCACACTGAAGGTTTCATATCGGCTGGTTTGGATGAGAAAATCGGCTTGGGCAAGCTCGTGGGCTACCTGCTCAGGTGGTATTTCGCCGGGAAAGAGTACGACATCAGAAAGACCTAAGGCCAAAGCCCTTTCGATAAGCATCTGCCTGTCAGAACCATTTCCGAAGAGGGAAATGCGAAAGTTCTGCGCCAAGTCCTCTCTTTTGAGCAGGGCCATAGCATCAATCAATGCATTGATGTTTTTTGCGTGCTCATCAAAACAGCTTAAATGTACCATTACAACAGGCTTAGTCCTGTCACTTAGCGCAGCCATCGCACTTTGCTTCGCTGTACCATGGCGGAACAAGGATGTATCGACTACATTGGGAATGATGCAACTGCGCGAATGGCCCAAGCCTAAGGCCTTCATTGCAAGCTGAAGGGGCTGGGAAACACAAATCAAACCGGCTGATTTTTTCAGACACCGCTTGGCAAGTATCAGCTCCCAGGTCTTGGGGTAGCCTCTGCTCTGCGGAAAATAGCGAGACCAATGTTCTGAAATGACATATGGTATGGCAAACTCCCTGCTGAGCAATGAGGCAGCATAGGCTGCGCGGGTAAGCATATGGGCATGTATCACGTGTACGGTCATTTGGTTCAATAAGGCCCGTGCCTCGGCAAGTACATGCCGCAACCACGTGGTGGCATTGCGCAATGCGCTTGACTGTGCAGGAAAAAACACGCGTATTTCGCGCAAGCCATCACCATCCGTTTGCTCGGTGCGTTTTACATCAGTAATATGCCTTGATGGCCACACGAAAATTACAGTGTTGGCACATTTTCCGGAAAGGGCTTTGACCTGCCTTTGTAGAAAAAGGCCGAACATTGGATCCTCCTCATAAGGGTACCAACGCGCTATATGCAAAACGTGTAGATGTTGGGCCATGTGGAATGCGCAGGGGTAAACTTAGCACTATTGTGCGAAACACAAGCTTAAGGCTTCAGCACTTTGATGCCCCTTATTTCCACCGTCGATAGCAGAAGTAAGGCTTCCGCCTTGTACAATCCGCTTATCGAAGCGAGTGAATCGGCAATGGGGCCTTTGTAATTCTCGTAGTCTTGAAAAATGATGCCGTTGACTCTCCGCTGATTGATGGCTTTCCTGAAGCGCGTACCTCCTTCATTTACCAGGAATGAATATGCCATATAGTCGAGACTGTAATCTTCTGCATCAAACCAATACAGGTAGACATCCTGAAAATCTTGTCCTCCACCAATTTCCTGAAAATATACCCGCACCCTGTAATAGCGCTTGTTGTCAATGACCTCCTCGCCCTCAAGGGTTTTGATCACGGAAGGGTCATTCAATGACAGGGGCAACATCACGAAATAGCACACAGAGTTGAGGGCTTCGGCCCGGATGAGGCTGTCTTTGCGCGATGGTTGCTGGGCCTTGCCACTGCGGTACTCATGGTAACCATCGTTGCTCAGCACTCCTTTGATCGGGCCCAAGGAATCCATAAAAACGAATGAATATTCATACGCACCCCCATTCCTTCGGATGGAGTAATGCCGATCGCGAAAAATGAAGTCTACAGTACTGCCGTCGTAATGCTGCACTCCGTGGTATGCTGCTGCACTATCAACAATCAGTTGAACAGGTGAAGCATCCGAAGTCGGGGTGGGTTTATCATTTGTACAAGCCAAAAAAGCCAGCAGAAGCAAGCAAGCAAACGCTTGTTTATGCAAAGTCACGGTCAACGTAAATTAGCTTAATGCGTTGCAGTTCGTCTTTATTCAATTGATTGTCAGGATGGGCAAATAGATCGAGCAAATAGAGAAAATTCTCTTTGCTGTCATTAAAACTATCTTCCCCTTCCATGTCTATTTGGACATCAATATTTCCCTCCTCATCTTCCTCAGCGAGCAAGTTGAGGTCAAAATATCCCATATCATCAATGTATTCAGCTGTTTGCCTGATGACACGCGTTACCAAAGGTTCTTTTTGTTCTATAAAGTGAGGACGCAGTGCTTTGAGTTTGCTCACCACTTCATCCTTTACCACCCCTTTGGCTTCTGTTGTTTTCTTCAATTCGTTGATCAGGTCAATCGTTTCTTTGTTGAGTAGAGCTTCCATATTGCTTATTTCAGGGGTCAAAAGTAGTGAATATGGGCCTACTCCAATGAAAAGAGGCCAGCAAAATGATATCCTGACGGATGCATTCACTGAGAAGCAAGCTTGCGCACATATGCAATATGGCCACATTCCGAACAATGGCGGCAAGCACCCTTTTTTTGATCTCTGGAATTGCTATCTTCGTCGGCCTTAATCAGCTACTTCAGCTTAGGAATATGATTCCATATACGCCGTACCGGACAACCGAAGGATCCAATAAACACCTTAAGATGAAGGATACTTTCCGCTTTTTTTACGGAAGCGAAACCGCAATTGCTGAAAGGCGTAGGCACCATATCCTGGTCTTTATTGACTCCCATAATTTTGGTGGAGCAAGGCAAACAGCTGTTTTATAACATCCCATGCAAAATGCGGAGAGTAAAGCCACGAATCAAATTTTACCAAAAAATACACTTGTGAAAATTTTAAAGTTTGGGGGGACATCCGTTGGAAGTCCAGAAGCCATAGCAACCGCAGTACGCATTCTGCGCGAAACAAAAACAGAAGGGCCCGTGATAGCGGTGTGCTCGGCAATGGGAGGAGTCACCAACTCCCTGCTGGCCATGGGCAACAAGGCGCGTAAAGGTGAAGATTTTCTTGAAGAACTGCGGGCCTTGGAGCAAAGGCATCAGGATGCCATACGTGCTTTGCTGCCTGCAAACGGTCAAAACAAGGCTTTGATTGCCGTAAAAGTGCGCATCAACGAGCTGGAAGAAATCCTCTTCGGAGTAAAGGCTTTGCAAGAACTTTCGGCGGCCGCCCTCGACAAAATTGCCGCTTTTGGCGAATTGCTTGCCAACGAAATGGTAGCTGAGGTACTCGCTGCACAGGGTGAGCGCTCCGTGTTTACGGATGCGCGCCGATTGATACGCACCGACAGCAATTTCGGACATGCCATCGTCGATAAATTGCTGAGCTATGCCTTGATTGAGGAATGGGGTGCCGGACTTGGCGATGTAATACCTGTTGTGACAGGCTTTATCGCTACTGATGGACAGGGACATACAACAACACTAGGGCGTGGAGGTTCTGACTATACCGCGGCATTGCTCGGTGCTGCACTGCATGCCAGCGAAATACAAATTTGGACGGATGTGGACGGTTTTCTCACCGCCGATCCGAGACGCGTTCGCAAGGCATATCCACTCGAGACCTTGAGCTATGAAGAAGCGATGGAATTGTGCTATTTCGGTGCCAAGGTAATTTATCCCCCCACGATGCTGCCTGCCATAGAAAAGCTTATACCTATTTTGGTGAAAAACACCTTTAACCCCGATAGCCCGGGTACCCGTGTGGTATCCCGAAGCCAACAAGGAGGGGGCTTGATCAAAGGCATTGCGAGTATTGACGCAGTATGTCTCATCAATTTGCAAGGATCCGGACTTATTGGCTATAAAGGATTTAGTGGAAAATTATTTTCGGCGCTTGCCGTAGCAGGCGTCAACATCATGCTCATCACCCAGGCCAGCTCTGAGCACAGCATGAGCCTTGCTGTGGCTCCCTCGGAAGCAGAAGCAGCCAGGCTTGCCATCAAGGATACCTTTGAACTTGAGCTCATTCGGGGAAAACTCCACGAGCCTGAAATTGTACATGGCCTCAGCATCATGGCTGTGGTAGGCGACAATATGCGGCATACCCCTGGCATCAGCGGAAAACTCTTTCACACCCTCGGCCGAAACGGAGTAAACGTGGTGGCCATAGCCCAGGGAAGTTCAGAGCGTAACATCAGCGTAGTGCTCGAGAACAAAGCCCTCAGCAAAGCCATCAATGCTGTGCACGATGCCCTTTTTCTCAGCAGCTTAAAAACGGTGCATGCATACCTTGTAGGCACGGGCAACATCGGTGGAGAGCTGATCAAACAACTGCACAGCTCTGCACGAACCCTTGCCGAGCGACACCACTTGCAGGTAAAAGTAATGGGCATAACCAACAGCCGCCGCATGCTGATCAGTGAAGGCGATGGAATAGACATCGACAATTGGCATAACGAGCTGGAAACACGCGGAGAAGCAGCCAATATTGATATGTTCATTGCCAAGGCAGGAAGTCAGAACCTGGCCAGTGCCGTGTTTGTGGACAATACCAGCAACCCTGCAATTGTGGAAAAATACCCGTCTGCATTCGCTGCCGGATTGAGCATAGCCACTTGCAACAAAATTGGGAACGCATCATCACTTGAGCAATACCACAGCCTGCGCAAATTGGCCCGCACCAGCGCCGTAGCCTATCACTATGAAACTACTGTGGGTGCTGCCCTACCAATTATCCAAACACTCAATGACCTCATCATGAGTGGTGACCGGGTGCTGCGCATCCAAGCAATCCTGTCAGGAACAATCAGCTACATCTTCAACCACTATAAAGGTGAGCTCAGCTTTGCAGAAGTAGTGCGCGAAGCGCAAAAAATGGGCTATACAGAACCCGATCCCCGTGACGACCTCAATGGCATGGACTTTTCGCGCAAGCTCCTCATTTTGGCAAGAGAAATGGGCCTGCCGCTTGAAATGAACAGCATCCACATTGACCCCATATTGCCTGAATCATGCCTTCAGGCACCCGACATCGACAGTTTTTACAGCGAAATGGATAAGGCCGAACCCCACTTTGCGGCCATGAAGCACAAAGCCGCTGCCGAGGGGAAGCGTCTCCGCTACATCGGTGTACTCGAAGATGGCCAAATACGTGTAGCCCCGGAAATGGTGGACAGCAGCCACCCCTTTTATGGACTTGAAGGCAGTGACAACATCATAGCATTCAGCACCGAACGTTACAATCAGGGACCGCTGGTGGTGAAGGGTCCTGGAGCCGGTCCGCAGGTTACCGCAGCCGGTGTGTACGCCGATATACTCAAAATCGCAAGCATCTAAAACATGAACACGCAAGAAACCATCAGGGTAAGCGCTCCGGGTACAGTAGCCAACATTGTATCAGGCTATGATGTGATGGGCCTCGCCTTACACCAGCCTGCCGACGAGGTAGAGATTACCCTCAACAACAGTGGCGAGGTAAGTCTCGAAATACATGGTGATGAAGGCTTGCTGCCCAGGCAGGTGGAAAAAAATGTAGCATCGGCCATTGTAGCACATTTCCTGCGCAATACAGGCCGTGCCAATCTGGGGGCGCATGTGGTGCTGCACAAAAATATGCCATTAAACAGCGGCATGGGCAGCAGCTCTGCAAGCACTGTAGCTGCACTTGTCGGCATCAACCACCTTACGGGAAATACCTTTAGCCGCAACGAGCTCCTGCCATACGCAGTTGAAGGCGAACGCATAGCATGTGGCAATGCCCATGCCGACAATGTAGCCCCTGCCCTTTTGGGTGGCGTGGTACTCGTGCGCAGCCACCACCCGCTTGATGCGGTATCTCTTCCCTACCCTGAAGGATTGTATGTTGCGGTGATACACCCACATATTGATGTACCCACCAGCGAATCGCGCCGCATCCTTAAGGCGCGCATCCCGATACAGGAAGCTGTGGTTCAATGGGGCAATCTGGGCGGACTGGTTGCCGGCTTTTGCCTGAAAAATCCAGCGCTCATAGGGCGCAGCATGCAGGATGTGATTTTTGAACCCGTGCGTTCCATGCTGATTCCCGGTTTCCATGAAATGAAGCAACGCGCCATGGAGCATGGTGCTTTGGGCTTTGGCATCAGTGGCTCGGGTCCATCGGTATTTGCCCTTACGGAAAATGAGGATGTGGCCGATCAAATTGGGGCGTCCCTTTGCGTATTCCTGAAAGGCATAGGCATCGATTCCGATACCTTTACAAGTGCCATCAACGCGGAAGGCGCACGTATTGTAGGCTGATGAAAAGCATATTTAAGGACTGATTAAAGACATTTTGATTCCTTTGCCTCAGCCATTGCCACTTTTTTATCTTTGAATTCCACATCTGCATTATGCGCTATTACTCAACAAGAAATACATCACATACAGCCACATTGAGCGAAGCTGTTTTCCGTGGATTGAGCCCCGATGGTGGGCTTTACCTTCCGGAAGAATTCAATCAACTCCCCCAAAGTTTTTTTGAAGAAATAGAGCATCTTCCCTTTGCCGAGATAAATTACCGTGTTGCAAAAGCCCTTACAGGCGATGCACTGCCCGAGGAGGTACTGCGGCGCATATCGGCCGAGGCCGTAAATTTTCCAACCCCGGTCGTAAAGATTGAAGATGGCATTTACAGCCTGGAACTTTTTCACGGGCCTACCCTTGCCTTTAAGGATGTGGGCGCCAGATTTATGGCCTTGCTACTTGGCTATTTTGCCGAAAGGCAGCAAGAAACCATCAAGGTAATCGTGGCTACCTCAGGTGATACAGGCAGCGCGGTGGCTGCGGGCTTCTTCGAGGTGCCCGGTATAGAGGTATACATATTGTACCCGAGTGGCAGGGTGAGTCCATTGCAGGAAAAACAGCTCACTACCTGGGGCGGCAACATTCACGCCATCGAGGTACAGGGCAACTTTGATGATTGTCAGGCCTTGGCCAAACGCATGCTGAGCGACACCGCTCTCAACGCCCAATACCGCATTACCTCGGCCAACAGCATCAACATAGCCCGACTCATACCGCAGAGTTTTTATTACTTCCACATGTACGCCCAGCTCAAGCAGGTGCACAAGCCCATCGTGGTATGCGTGCCAAGTGGCAACTTTGGCAACCTCACAGGAGGACTTATGGGGCGCATGTTGGGTTTGCCCATTGATCTCTTTGTAGCGGCTACCAATGCCAATGATGTGGTACCAGAATTTATCAATTCAGGGGCTTACCAGCCTCGTGCTTCGGTGCGTACCATCAGCAATGCCATGGATGTAGGTGCTCCGAGCAATTTTGAACGCATGACCGCTCTATTCGGCAGTGCCGCGGCAGCTTTTGCGCCATTTCTGACTGCGAGCGGCTGGAGCGATGCCGATACCCGCACCACCATGCAGGAAGTCTATGCCCGTACCGGGTACGTGCTCGATCCGCATGGCGCTGTGGGTTACCTCGGCCTGAAAAAAGCGCTAAAGGAGCGTCCGGGAAGCATTGGTGTATTGCTCGAGACTGCGCATCCGGCAAAATTTGCAGAAGTGGTGAGTGAAACCCTTGGCATCGTGCCCCCCATGCCAGATCGTTTGGCCGCTTTTGCTGCAAAAGAAAAAAAAGCCCACAGTTGCGACAACGACTACCATACCGTGAAAACGATAATCACCAACCAGTAAAATGTCCCGCTTTAGCTCTGGTACCTGTACAGCATAATTGCGACTGGACTGTGGTTAGGAATACACGCTTCTGCAGGGAATATATATCCGCATACAACCAAATTTGCCTACATTACGTCACTCTTTCACCATTCACGGATGATTTATGTGGAAACCATTTTCAGTTGCGACTTGTCTGGCATGTATTGCGTTATTCAGCGCCTGCAAACCAGACGATGAGCCCGATCCACTCCCCGACCCCAAGCCAGTAAGCAGCGTAGTGTGGGAGCCAGAAAGTCTTCCCTACAATACTTTGGGTGAATATGGTTTTTTTGCAGGTGAGCTCCGGGCTCTCAACCCTGTGGAAGGGGTACTGCCTTATGATCTCATCACTCCACTTTTTAGCGATTATGCCGAAAAGAAGCGGTTCATTTGGATGGCCGAAGGCAGCAGTGCGCAGTACGACTCCGACCAAAACATATTGAACTTTGACAATGGCACTGTACTCATTAAAAACTTTTACTACGATCACGTACTG
>DAIOTP010000014.1:39766-39910 GCA_036751905.1 Cryomorphaceae bacterium | reverse complement strand
TGGGCCGATTTGATGATCCTCACGGGAAATGTGGCCCTCGAAAGCATGGGCTTTCCTACCATAGGTTTCAGCGGTGGCCGCGCCGATGTATGGGAGCCCGAAAGCAACGTGTACTGGGGCTCCGAAACCAAATGGTTCGATGAC
>DAIOTP010000014.1:0-39756 GCA_036751905.1 Cryomorphaceae bacterium | reverse complement strand
GACTCTTCATCCGCATGGCCTGGCACAGCGCAGGCACCTACCGCACAGGCGATGGCCGCGGGGGTTCACGCGATGGTCAACAGCGTTTTGCACCACTCAACAGTTGGCCCGACAATGCCAACCTCGACAAAGCCCGAAGGCTGCTTTGGCCTATCAAGCAAAAATATGGCAGCCAAATTTCGTGGGCCGATTTGATGATCCTCACGGGAAATGTGGCCCTCGAAAGCATGGGCTTTCCTACCATAGGTTTCAGCGGTGGCCGCGCCGATGTATGGGAGCCCGAAAGCAACGTGTACTGGGGCTCCGAAACCAAATGGTTCGATGACAACCGCTACAGCGGCGACCGCCAGCTTGAAAAACCACTTGCAGCTGTGCAAATGGGCCTCATCTATGTGAATCCCGAAGGCCCAAATGGAAACCCTGACCCCCTTGCAGCAGCCGTCGACATCCGCGAAACCTTCGCACGCATGGGCATGAACGATGAAGAGACGGTGGCCCTCATTGCAGGTGGCCATAGCTTTGGCAAATCACACGGTGCGGGTCCTGCCAACCATGTAGGTTCCGAGCCCGAAGCTGCAGGAATCGAAGAGCAAGGCTTTGGCTGGACCAGCAGCTACGAATCGGGCGTAGGGGCTGATGCGATCACCTCAGGCCTTGAAGTGGTATGGACCACCACCCCCAACAAATGGAGCCATGGATTCTTCAAGAGTCTCTTTGCTACCGATTGGGAGCTTACCAAAAGCCCTGCCGGTGCCCACCAATGGGTGGCCGTGAATTCAGAGGTGATGGTGCCCGATGCATTCGACCCCAACAAAATGCACAAGCCCACCATGCTCACCACCGACCTCTCCATGCGCTACGACCCTGTGTATGGGGAAATATCCAAGCGCTTCCTTGAAAACCCTGAAGCATTTGAGAAAGCTTTTGCACATGCATGGTACAAACTCACCCACCGCGACATGGGTCCAAGGGCACTCCACCTCGGACCGGAAGTGCCCGAGCAAGACTTCCTCTGGCAAGACCCCATCCCCGCTCCCAGCGGCAAAATGATCGATGCAAAAGACATTCAGCAACTGAAATCCGATATCCTCAAGTCAGGCCTCGACAAAGGCGCATTGGTTTCAACAGCGTGGGCTTCGGCATCTACATTCAGAGGTTCTGATTACAAAGGCGGAGCCAACGGTGCCCGCATACGTCTCGCACCGCAGCGCAGCTGGGAAGCCAACAACCCCGCCCAACTTGACAAAGTATTGGGCACTTTGGAAAATATCCAGCAAAACTTCAACAAGAAAAACAAAGACAAGCAAGTATCCATGGCCGACCTGATTGTCCTTGCAGGAAATGCAGCGATAGAGCAGGCCCTGAAAGATGCAGGCCATGACTTCAAAGTACCCTTCAGGCCGGGGCGTACAGATGCACTGCCTGAACAAACCGATGCCGAAGGTTTGGCCGTATTGGAGCCCATCGCTGATGGCTTCCGCAACTTTAAGAAGAAGCAATACAGCCTTTCAACCGAGGAGCTGCTCGTTGACAAAGCCCAACTGCTCACCCTTACCGCGCCTGAAATGACCGTTTTGGTGGGGGGTATGCGTGTTCTGAATGCCAATTTTGACGGAAGTAAACATGGCATCTTAACAGACCGACCCGGCACAATAAGCAATGACTTTTTTGTGCACCTGCTCGATATGGCTACTGTGTGGAAGCCTATTGACGCAGACCAAGAGGTCTTCGAAGGCCGTGACCGCAAAACAGGAGCGTTGAAATGGACGGCCACACGCGCCGATCTCATTTTCGGTTCACATTCAGAATTGCGGGCCCTCGCCGAAGTATATGCAAGCAGTGATGCCAAAGAAAAGTTTGCCATGGACTTTATCCAGGCCTGGACCAAGGTCATGGAGCTCGACCGCTTCGACTTGCCTTAATCCTTTTGGAAATTTTCAAGAAGAGTCGGCCTTTGGGCCGACTTTTTTTTGTCCTTACTATTCAAAAGGGCATCAGCCGCTATATGTTGTGCGCCTGCTGGTAATGGATTTGCATAGGTCTTGATGCATGTCATTCATTATCATATGTTCTGCTTCTGCAAAATGACATATGGCAAGCGCTTTACAATTGTTTGAGTTTGCATACCCACGTGAAGCTTGTGCCTTTTTCTACATAGCAAGGGTTATTTTTTTTGCAGCAAATGCAACCTTGGCAAGTGCTGATGCGTAACTTGAGGCAACAACAAGAAAAACTGCATGGCGAAAGTCAAATTGGGAATGCGTGGGCTTACTACCTTACAGAAATTGCAAAAAGCAAAATCGGTAGCGGAAAAAGTAGCCCAAAGCGCAAGAACCGACCATGCCAGGATTCCGCTCGCAGAGCTGTTAAAAGCAGTTAACTTGTTGGACAAAGCCATAACGATGGCCGAATTTGGCGACAAGCGTGCCATAGCCGCTCGGCGCCTTTGCGAAAAAGAATTGGAAAAAGCGCTGCGCAACATGGCCTTGGCCATAGAGCAAAATGCCCTTGGCAACCCAGAGCGCATAACCGCTTGCGGCTTTGAGGTGAGGAGTTCCAACAACCAAAGTAAACCCCTCGAAGCGCCTGAAAATTTACAGGCAAAAAGAGGCGAACAAGAGGGCTGCATATTGCTCAGATGGCAAGCGGTACCCAACAGCAAAAGTTACCTGGTACAAACGAGTACCCAGGCACCCGATAAAAATACAACGTGGCAAACCAGTGGTTTTTCAACCCGAAGCAGGTGCAGCATTGACGCACTAAAACCGGGTACCGTTCATTGGTTTAGGGTGTTGGCTATAGGCGCAAAGGGGATCGGACCCCCGAGCCCGACAGTGAGCATCATGGCCGCGTAATCAATCCGCAAGCATTCCCTTAAACTTGTTTTTTGTTTTGTTTCCCTTAAACTAGCATGTCTCAAAAGTGAGAAGCCCCGCCTCGGCGGGGTTCTTTTTTATAGCGTCGTTGCGCACCTTACACCTCTCAATTCTAAGACAAAAGACGATCAATCAGTTTGGCGGCTCCGCTCCACTGGGCATTCGCCCTGCGGAACTATCTACAATACTCTGAATTATTCGATTGTGCTATGGGCCCGCCCTTCACAACATTTGCCATGGCTGCGCAGGCAGCCATTCGCGCAGCGGGCCGAGGTTGATCAATCAGTTTCCTCAAGAGAAAACAACGCCTCGACAGGCTGCATGAGCTGCGTTGAGAGCTTAAGAGCCAGCACTGTACTCGGCACATACTTGCCGTTCTCAATAGCGATGATGCTTTGCCTGCTTACACCAATGTAATCAGCCAACTGTTGCTGGCTAAGGCCGAGTTCGGTTCTGTATTGTTTAACCTTGTTTCGCATCTGACACGCGCAATCTGGACAGCAAATAATGATAACGAACGATAAACAAGAGCAGTGGCGTGAACAAGTTGACCATCATAAAGTACATAAAGTGAAAACCGTACAAAAAAAGAATAGACAGTACCACCAATGTAGCATATACATAAAAGGACCATACAAGCGCACTTAGGCGCAAATGGTTGTGGAATTCATCCTCTACACGCTCTCGCGAAAAAGCGACAAAAATGGATCCTACCAAAATCATGATTGCGATAAGCTCATTGGTCATGTTCTCCCAACGCCAAAATGACCGCTGCCCTTCCGCTAGTGGTCTCAGAAACTCGTCTATTGGGCGGTCGTTCAAAATGGCAGGCACTTTAATTCGAAGCCATGAGGGTTCATAATCATACACCATGTGGAATAGACCGACCACCAAGCCAACCAACAAGATTGGCCAGCCAATGTGTCGGAAATGGTGGGGAAACAAAGTTGCTTTCATACTGCTCAAATAAGTAAAGCAAATGTAAAGCAAACTTTACATATGTAAAGCAAACTTTACATCATTTTTATTCGATGTCAACTTCCGTCGCAAAGTTCATTCACCCGCCAAGGCCTTCCACACGTCATCAGGCGCCGCCATAGGCCTTCCAGTGCCCTTGTTCACAAATACGAGGGTTGTGTGCGCAGTTGTGATCAATTCACCTTGGCTGTTAAACATATTGTAGCCGAAGCCTATTCGCGCCTTTCCGAGCTCCTGAATCGTGGTGTCAAGTCTTAGCTCATCGTCGTAGTAGGCTGGTTTTAGATACTTCACAGAAAAATCGCGCACGGGGAGCAAAACACCTCGGTCTTCCAGTTCCCGGTAACCAATTCCAAGGCTGCGCAGCAACTCCACGCGCCCCACCTCGAAATACGCAGCATAGTTGCCGTAATACAGGTATCCCATTCGGTCGGCTTCAGCATAGCGCACCCTGAAGGTGCTTGTGTGGGTGCAAAACATCAGGCAAATATACGCTTCACAAAAAAAGCTTCATGCGTTTTCCAATTCGGCTACTTTTCCTACATTGTTCAGCAATCTGAGCGGCTCGATCCGCCACGGAAATGCCCATTGTTAAGCCAACGTTACCAAAAAAGGAGGATAAAATGACATCTCTCAGCCCGGATATGTGTCCGAAATGCGCTTTGTGTTCGATGAACACTATGATAAATCCGATGGATATTATTTGGCATTCAGTCGCCTCTTATTTACGAAGAAAATCATGCCAAATAGCACTGATTTCGCAGGTTTCAAAAAAAAATCAATCCTGTAAAACTTTTAATTCGCACAATACAGGGTCGGCTTTTTTTTTAACTTTTTTCTCCAAACATTTGTGCCAAGCAAGCGGCATATATAGTACGGGTAACTGCCGTGTTGCGATTAAGAATTTGTTAACCTAATCTATACCTTATTGACCAATGAACAAGTATGAAGAAGTGTGGGGTAATTGCCTTGAAATGATCAAAGACAATGTGAGCCTCCAAGGATTTAAAACTTGGTTTGAGCCTATAAAGCCCGTCAAGCTCGACAACCAAGTTCTTACCATTCAGGTACCCTCTCAGTTTTTTTACGAGTGGCTCGAAGAGCACTACATCCATTTGCTCAAAAAGATTATCCGCAAAGAACTCGGAGAGGACGGACGTCTGGAATACAGCATTGTAATGGAAAACAGCTACAATGGCAGTTCACCCTACACTGTAAAAATTCCGACATCCAACAAGAGGGCCATAAAGAATCCGCCCGTATCGGCACCCCTCGATATCAGTGGCACCAAGCAGATTAAAAATCCATTTGTGATTCCCGGACTGCGCAAAATCAATGTCGATTCCAATCTCAAACCCAACTATTCGTTCGAGAATTTGGTGGAAGGTGATTGCAATCGATTGGCGCGCTCAGCAGGTTTCGCTGTGGCCAAGAATCCAGGTGGTACTGCTTTCAATCCCCTCCTTATCTATGGTGGTGTAGGTTTGGGAAAAACGCATTTGGCGCAAGCCATTGGCATCGAAATCAAAAACCGATTTGCCAATAAAACTGTGCTGTACGTTGAGAGTGAAAAATTCATTCATCAGTTTATCGACGCCGTCAAAAACAACAACATGAATGATTTCAGCCACTTCTATCAAATGATGGATGTACTGATCATTGATGATGTTCAGTTCCTCGCAGGCAAGGAGAAAACGCAAGACATGTTCTTCCACATTTTCAACCACCTGCACCAAACAGGAAAGCAAATTGTGCTCACCAGCGACAAGGCTCCCGTTGAAATGCAGGGGATGGAGCAGCGCTTGTTGTCACGTTTCAAATGGGGACTCAGCGCCGATTTGCAAACACCCAGCCTCGAAACCCGCATCGCCATACTCGAAAAGAAGATGTACGCCGATGGCATCGAATTGCCCAAAGAGGTTACCGAGTACCTGGCTTACAGTGTGACGAGCAATATTCGCGAACTTGAAGGCGCCTTGATTTCACTCATTGCCCACTCTTCGCTCAATAAAAAACCGATCACCCTCGACCTTGCCAAGCAGATGATCGACAAGTTTGTGAAAAACACAGCGCGGGAAGTGAGCATCGACTACATCCAAAAGGTGGTGTGTGATTATTTCGACCTGCCCATTGAGCTGCTCAAGTCAAAAACACGCA
This sequence comes from Cryomorphaceae bacterium, assembly GCA_036751905.1. GTDB lineage: Bacteria > Bacteroidota > Bacteroidia > Flavobacteriales_D > Cryomorphaceae > T3Sed10-241. Next base: position 33,745 of record DAIOTP010000014.1, on the reverse strand, counting down.
AGCGTGAAGTGGTACAAGCAAGACAAATTGCCATGTACTTTGCCAAGAAAATGACCAAGAGCAGTCTGGCCAATATCGGGATGCACTGTGGTGGAAAGGATCATGCTACTGTACTGCATGCCTGCCGAACAGTGAACAATTTGTCGGAAACAGACAAACAGTTCCGTAAATACCTCGACGACCTCGAGAAAAAATTGAGCTTGCAGTAAATACATTGAGCGCAAGGCGGCCGATACAGGCCGCCTTTTTTTATCCTACTTTAAGGTATACAACAAAGGTCAGATTGAAGGGTCTGTAAAATCTCAATTCCATGTACCTTTGGGCATGAGGTTTTTCGTAAGGACTTTGATTGTAGTCGGCGTGCTATGGATAATTGGATCTTGCAAATCCATGTACAAGGCCATGGCCGAATTGCCCCAGGAAGCACCTGCGGTTCGCATAGGCAAAGAATCGGATTTGCTCATGCGTTCTTCACCTTTCGAAATTGGTTTCGCCGATGTGATCAATGATTTTCTCGTATTGAACGTAAGCTATTCAGGTGGATGCGAAGAGCATAAATTCGAGGTGATTACCAATGGCAAGTATACCTCCACCTACCCGCCTGAGCTTGTCCTGTACGTGAAGCATTTCGACAATGATGACTTCTGCCGGGGAATGATTGACGAGAAGCGCTACTTTGATTTGAGCCCACTCCGGTATCCTGGCACCAACCGCATAAGGTTGGTATTCGCACACAACAACCGCATACTCGATTACATTTACTGAACAGTTTATGAAATATCTATTCACGGCGGCCTTAAGCATTTGTGTAACCTACGGTGCTGTGGCACAGGTACAATTTGAAGGCCTTCCCATAGGAATCAACGGCCTCTCCGAACTCCCGGTTTATACCGTTGAAGCCCCTGACTACGCGATTTACTTACAAGAGGACAGCCTTCGGGAACAAGAGGGGCTACTCCCTTACCGCTTCGGAATCAATCTTGCAGTTGCACTGAATTCAGAGCAGCATGGCTTGTGGACCGAGCGCGAAAATGGCGACCGGGTATGGCATCTTGGAATTCAGAGTCCGGATGCTTTGAGCTTAAATTTTCACTTTGACAGATTCGAGATTCCAGAGGGAGCCAAAGTGTTTGTTTACAGACCCGATATGCGTGAGGTCAAAGGGGCTTACACAAGGCAGAATGCCAGCCCCGTAGGAACTTTTGCAGTTGGAATCATACATGGCGATGAATTGATCATTGAATACCAAGAGCCCCGCAATGCAAGAGGTCAGGGCAGGCTGCACTTGGACACCCTTACACATGGCTATCGTTCGCTTTTGGCGGAGCCCACTGCCCGATCCGGGGCCAAAGGACACTTCGGAGACTCGGGTCCCTGCAATATAAATGTGAATTGTCCGGAAGGCTTGCCCTATGGCGCGGAAAGTCGATCGGTTGCTTTTATGATCATTGATGGCAGCCGCTTGTGCACGGGGGCTTTGATGAACAATGTGCGCGAAGACAACACCCCCTATTTTCTCACTGCGAGGCACTGCCTCGGCAACACCAATACCAACCAAAACTGGGTGTTGTATTTCAATTACGAATCACCGACCTGCGCCGGAAGCGATGGCCCAATAAATCAAAGTCTTTCGGGTGCTCAGCTCCTCGGCTGGAGTTCTGAAAGTGATTTTGCACTGGGCAGGCTCAACAACAATGTACCGCCTTCCTACAACGCGTGCTTTAGCGGCTGGAACGCCACCGACAGTGACGCCTTGCTCAGCCGTGCAGTGGGCATTCACCACCCCAGGGGCGATGTAAAGAAAATATGCTTTGAAGACGATACCCCCACCAAACGGATGAACAATCCCATCGCAAATCAGGTTTGGTATATTGACCAATGGGAACTTGGCGTTACGGAACCAGGGTCATCAGGCTCACCACTTTTTGACGTAATGGGCAATTCGGTTGGATTGCTCAGCGGAGGAGCTGCTGCATGCGCAGGAACAGTGAACAATGGCCAATTTGATTACTATGGGCGCCTGGGTGTAGCATGGGATTTTGAAAATACGGCCATCCACAAACTCCGCACCTGGCTTGATCCCGACGACACCGGAACACTGATATTGCGCAACTCCTGCAGAGAAGCTCCTGCCGAAAATGATGTGCTGTTTGTCCAAATCCAGGATGTTGACAACCTGAACTGCGACCCATCCACAGCAGTACCCTCGCTGTCTGTAATCAATGCAGGCAGCGCTGAACTCACTTCATTTCAATATCACATTGTGCTCAATAACAACATCGTTAATAGCACTGAATGGACAGGCACACTGGCCCCTAACGCCAGCCTCAATGTCCCGCTGCCAGCGCTCAATTGGGAAGAAGGATTGAACAATCTCACGCTCATAGCAACGGCAGCCAATGGCGAAACTCTCCCGGCAAGTGCCAGCCGCAGGGCCCAGCGCTCGTTTTATGTTTTTGAGGACAATGAAGATTTGTTCTTGCGTATTACTACCGACAATTTTCCCGATGAGGTGACTTGGAACCTTGTAAGCCCGGAAGGCATTGAACTCTACCGGGGTGGTCCATACAGCACTCCTGCCACCACGATCAATGAAACGCTCTGTGTAGGATCCGATTTTTGCTTCACGCTAAATATCTTTGACTCAGGCAACGACGGCCTTTGTTGTGGCTTCGGCATTGGCAGCTACCAAATTGCAGACAGCCAGGGCAATGTGCTTGCCAGCGGAGCACAATTTGGCAGTGTGGAAAGTACATTGGTGTGTCGTGGAGCTCAACTCAACGATCCACGTTTGCAAAGCCGTCTTTTTCTCTATCCAAATCCGGCAAGCGACGTGCTAAGCTTTGCAGTATCAGGTGCCGGTGCTAGCCTGGGCTTTCTGCGCATCTATGACATCCACGGCCGCTTAATTCTGGAGGAAAGCCGGTGGAAGGGCGCAATAAGTTCAGGTCGGTATAGCATTCCTGTGAACCAATTGGCTGAAGGCTTGTATGTGATAGGCTTAGAGGTGGATGGGAAGATGGAATTCAACAAACTGGTCATCGGTCGGTAAATCTTCTGTTGCTTTCAAAACAGCGAATACTCAATCCATCCTGGATTGAGCATTGGATTGGTGCCCGATCATTGGACCTTGAAGCGGTCTAGAATAAGATTTTTATCGACCAACAACATTTTTTCGTAGATCAAAAAAACGACTTGTAAGTGCCGTGAAATGAGTGTGATGCCAAATTTAAATTCGTCGATCACAAATGAACTTTCATCGCCACAAAAGAATTGCTTGTAACCATTTTTTGAATCCTGCGGTATAGACCCCCGCAAGGAAAACAGAAAAAATGGCACGTTTTATCGATGCTGCACACCTATTGGTCGGCAGCAAATACAAACCCATCGAAGGGTGCAAAGTGCACTCAAAATCGCAAATTATCAAAACGCTCATCGCGGCATTTGCCATACTGGCAAGCGTTTCGACGGTAAGCGGCCAGCATTGTGGCCTTACCATATCGCCCGTCGTCGACAGCTTTGGCTGTGTGGAAACCACAGCCCAAGGCGTATGGAGCCAAGGCAGTAATGTAACCATCACCGGAAGCAACATTGAAAAAACATCGGGAGGCACCTCGTGGAATGCAGGCGCTTTCGGCACTGCACCCATTGAAGATTTCGGGTATGTGCAAACCATCATTGCCGAAACCAACCGTGAGCGCGCCTTCGGCCTGAGCGCAGTGAATGGAGGCAACAACATGAACAACATACAGTTTGCCTTCAGGCTGCGCAACGATGGCATTCTTGAAGTGCGTGAAGGGGGTACCAACCGCGGAAGCAAGGGTCCATTCACTGCGGGTGATACCCTGCGTATTCAGATCGAAAATGGTGTGGTCAATTATCTGCGCAACGGTCAGGTCATTCACGTCAGTATCATCAGCCCTTCGCTCCCACTTTATGCCGATGCCGCAATTCGACAAGTTGGCGGAACAATCAACGCCGTTACAATTGGCAATTACAGCAATGGAACATTCGTTGCCACAACCGTGGAGGATGTTACTGGGCTCAATCCACAATACCAATGGCTTTTGAATGGAAACCCCGTTGGAAACAACAGCGCAACGTACAGCCCTTCAGCCTTCACCAATGGCGACATTGTTGTCTGCGAATTGAATACGGATGCGGGTTGCGCAGCCTCTGGGAGCCTTTCGAATACCTTGGCCTTGGAAGTGGCTGAAAGTTTTTCACCGGGCAATTTTTTCATCACAGGAATTGTAGTGGACGGTGCCTGCCAAACGGCAACTGAAGATGCAAGTTGGGATGTAAACAGTGCACAACATATGGCAATTCAGGGAGGCATCATAAGAAAGGTACAAGGCGGGACCAACTGGAATTCCAATTTATTTTCGCTTAATGCAGTTCACAACAACGGCAGCATGCAATTCATTCCTGGTGAAACCAACCGCGAAAAAGCAGTGGGTTTGAGCCACACGGATGGTGGTACCGACTACAATACCATTCAATATGCCTTTCACATGCGCGACAATGGTGAATTGCGCATCCGGGAGTCGGGTATAAACAGAGGAACCTTTGGCAGTTACAATCCCAACGACGTTCTGCGCATTGCCGTTGAAAACGGAAATATGACCTATTACCGCAATGAAACGGTGCTGTACATCAGCAATGTTGATCCTACTTTGCCACTTTATGCAGACCTCTCCTTCCGACACATCAACAGCAGCATATCGGCATTGAGCATCACGAATCTGAATGCAGGAAGCTATACCGCTTTCGCGGAAAATGCAGGTGACAATCCCAGCTATCAGTGGTATCTGAATGGCAATGCTGTGGGCAGCAACGCCCCTACCTACGAAAACTCGGGCATGCAGGCCAATGACGTGCTATCGTGCGCGCTGAGCCCCGATTTGGGTGGCTGCAATTCACTTTTCTATCCTTCAAATCTGATTACAAAAGATGCTTTACCCGAGGCAGAAGCCATCAATTTCTTTATCACAGGCAGCATTGCTGAGTCAGCATGCAACAGTGCAACCGAAGATGTGCAATGGATACCTGCCTCCATTGCCAATGTGCAAGCCTCTGGAAATAACTTGACCAAAATTCAAGGAGGTACTTCTTGGAATGGGAATGCCGCATCGCTCAATACCGTGCAAAACAATGGTCGCTTACAATTCACTACCAGTGAAAACAACCTGGCAAAAGCAGCCGGATTGAGCCATGTAGATGTCAATGGCAACTACACAAGCATTGACTACGCCTTTTATCTTGAAAACAATGCCAGCCTTCGCATTTTTGAATCGGGAGTGAGCCGAGGTACTTTTGGCACCTACCAAGCTGGCGATGTACTTGAAATAGAAGTGGACAATGGAGTGGTAAAATATTACCGCAACGGCAACCTGTTGCGCATCAGCGCAGTGCCACCAACGCTTCCTTTGCTCGCCGATGTGAGCCTGCGCCAGATCAACGCGACAATCAACAACGTACAAATCACAAACCTGAATGCAGGTACTTTTGTGGCAAACGCCATCAACATCGGCAGCAATCCCACCTACCAATGGCATGTGAATGGTACACCCGTAGGAAGCAACACCGATACATTCACTGATGAGAATCTGGTTGACGGCGATGTAATCACCTGCAGCCTCACACCTGACATTGGTGGCTGCCAAAATGTAACCTACCAGTCCAACGCCATTGAACAAAACATTGTGCCCGACCCGAGCGCAATCAACTTTTACATCACGGGGATTGTAGCTCCGGCTGCATGTTTCAGTGCCACCGAGCAAGTACAGTGGAGCCCGGCTTCTCTTTCGCATACCGTTGCCAATGGAAGCAATCTGGAAAAAATCCAAGGAGGAACCAACTGGAACGGCAATGCTTTTTCATCCAACAGGGTAGAGAACAATGGCAGTTTTGCCTTCAGCACCGACGAAACCAACCTCATGAAAGCTGTCGGTTTGAGCAGTGTGGACGCCAGCGTAAATTTCAATCAGATCGAATTCTGTTTTTACCTGGAGAGCAACGGCAACGTACGCATTTACGAAAGTGGCTTAAACCGTGGTACTTTTGGCACGTACAGCATAGGCGACAATTTCGAACTGGCTGTGGTCGATGGGGTGGTTCAGTATTTCCGAAATGGTAATTTGCTCCGCATAAGCACAGTGAGCCCTACCATGCCTCTGTATGCCGATGTATCGTTGCGGAATGTAGGCGCTACCGTAACCAATGCGCGCATTACAAACCTCAATGCAGGCACCTTTACGGCAAATGCTGAGAACGCGGGCAGCAATCCTACATTCCAATGGAGCCTCAATGGACTCAATGTGGGCAACAACAACCCCATTTACACCAACAACAACTTGCAGGAAGGCGATGAACTCGTATGTATACTGACCCCTGATTTGAATGGTTGTCAAGCCATAAGCTACACTTCCAATGCAATTACGCAAGATGAAGTGAGCGACCCCGTCAGCATCAACTTTTTTATCGCCGGTGAAGCTGCTGCATCTGCATGTTATGTGGGCAGTGAGCAGGTGAGATGGAACAATGAATCATTGCTCAATGTGCAAGCCACGGGCAATAGCCTGATTAAAGTGCAGGGCGGTAACAATTACAACGCGAATGCTTCTTCGCTCAATACAGTGCGCAACGGCGGTGCATTCAGCTTCCGCACAGGCGAAACGAACCGCACCAAGGCAGTTGGCTTAAGCCACACTGATGCAGGCATTGACCGCAACAGCATCCAATATGCTTTAACACTCGAAAGCAATGGCAGCCTCAAAATTTTCGAAAGTGGAGCTGATAGAGGTACTTATGGCACGTATACCAGCAGCGACAGCCTGGGAATAAAGGTTGAAAACAATGTGGTCATGTATACCAAAAATGGGGAGGTGGTGTACATCAGCAATATAGCTCCAACCCTACCGCTTCTGGTTGATGTATCCCTGGCTACCAGTGGCGGCACACTGACCAACGCGCTGGTCACCAATCTCAATGACGGCACATTCACAGCATTGGCAAACAATGCAGGCGACAATCCTGTATTCCAATGGAAACTCAACGGTACAGATGTGGGGAGCAATAGCACCACATACAGCAACAACGCGCTGAACGATGGCGACATTGTGACCTGCGAGCTGAGCCCCGACCTCGGCGGCTGCGGAGCACTCACCTATACCTCCAATGCCATAAGCCACCGACAACTCCCAGCGCCTGAAGCAATCAACTTCTTCATCACCGGTACTGAGGCAGCGGCATCATGCCATACTGCGGTCGAAGAGGTAAGATGGAACAGCACTTCTCTAAGCCAGGTCATTGCCGAAGGCAACAACCTCATCAAGGTACAAAGTACCAACAGTTGGAATGGCAATGCTGCAAGCCTCAACAGGGTGTACAACGATGGTGCCTTCAGTTTTAGCACCTCTGAAAACAACCGCGCAAAGGCTATAGGTCTTAGCCAAGCAGATGTAAATGCAAGCTTTGCAAGCATACAATTTTGCTTTTACATGGAAAGCAACGGCAACCTCCGCATTTTTGAATCAAACAACAACCGCGGTGCCTTTGGCACATACAGCCCTGGCGATTCGCTGAGCATAGCTGTGGAATCGGGTGTAGTAAAGTATTACAACAATGGCCAACTGCTTTACATCAGTGCCGTAGTACCAAACATGCCCTTGTTGGTTGATGCCTCCTTACATCATATCAATGCCACCATCAGCAATGCCCGCATCAGCAACCTGAATGCCGGCACATTTACCGCACAGGTGAGTGATGCAGGCAGCAACCCCACCTACCAATGGTTGCTCAATGGTCAGGCAGTCGGCACAAATTCAGCCAGCTACAGCAATGGCGCCCTCAATGCAGGCGACATTGTAACTTGCGCGCTTTCCCCTGATCTTGGTGGATGCGAAAGCGTGACGTATACCAGCAATGCCATTACCAAAAGCGCAGTGCCCGAACCAGAAGCAATCAACTTCTTCATTACGGGCCAAAGCAGCACCGCCGCTTGCAACGCGGTATTGGAAGAGGTGCGTTGGGACATCAACGCTTTGAACCATGTGGTTCAAAATGGCAACAGCATTGTGAAAGTGCAGAGCCCCAACAATTGGAACGGCAATGCCTCCTCGCTCAACAGGGTGCACAACAATGGCAGCTTTCAGTTTGGCACATCCGAAACCAACCTCACCAAAGCAATTGGACTGAGCAGTGCGGACATCAATGCCGGCTTGAACTCAATTCAATTTGGCTTTTACCTCGAAGGAAATGGCAACCTTCGCATTTATGAGTCGGGAGCCAACCGCGGCACATTTGGCACTTACAACACCAACGATGTACTGCGCATTGCTGTGGAAGACATGACCGTATTGTACTTTCGCAACGATCAACTCCTTTACCAAAGTACGGTGGCACCCAATCTACCACTGCTTGTTGATGCCTCACTTTACAGCAACAACAGCAGCATTCGGGGAGCCTACATCAAGAACAGAAACGAAGGAGGCTTCATGGCAATAGCATCCAATGCCGGAGCCAACCCGCTGTATACATGGCGACTCAACGGACAGCCTGTAGGCACCAACAGCGCCACCTACACCAATGCAAGTTTGCAGGATGGCGATATAATAACATGTGAATTTCAACCCGACCTGGAGGGCTGCGCGACCGTACTATTAAGCAGCAATACCATTGAAGTTGAGCAAGCTCCACTCAATGAAGATGTCACCTTCTTCATTGAAGGGACCCCGGATGCCGATGGATTTGGCTATGCGGTTGAAAGTGTTGTATGGAATTCGGCGACTACACAGCTGGTGCAAATTGCGGGCAGCAACATGAACAAAGTACAAAGCAACGGCGTGTGGAATGCCGGTGGCGCATCGGTCAATACGGTAAAAGACAATGGCTACTTCGAGTTTTTGGCAGCCGAGAGCAACCGCCGCAAACTTATAGGACTCAGCAGCAGCCATGCCAACAAGAATTTTAACAGCGTGCGTTATGGATTCTACCTCGATGGCACGACCCTTCGTGTGGTCGAAAACGGAACCACACGTGGCAGCTATGGCGCATTTGCAGCCAATGATGTACTGCGCATCGCCGTAGAAAATGGCGTGGTAAGGTATTATAGAAACGGAACACTATTGTTTACCAGTAGCTTGGCTCCATCGCTACCCTTGCTTGTTGACGTGCGCATCCGCGATGTGGGGGGCACAGTGACTGAACCTGTGGTGGTGCATGCTACCGGCGGTGCCTTTACGGCAAATGCAGTAAATGCAGGCGCGAATCCCAGCTTCCAGTGGAGGCGTAACGGTGTAAATGTAGGCAGCAACCAGGCAAGCTACACCAACCCTATTCTTTTCGAAGGCGACGTAGTGACTTGTACCATCACTCCCGATCTGGATGGTTGCAGTACTTCCAGCTATACAAGCAATGAGATCGTAATCCTGGGCCCCGGGCTCACAACCAACTGGACAGGCGCAGTAAGCAGCCAGTGGAATCTGGGTGACAACTGGAGCGATGGACTTCCAAACGCCAACCGCAATGCAGTCATTGAAGCAGGGTCGCCAAACTGGCCAGCTGTCAACGTACTTTCGCAAGTACTCAATCTGGAGGTGCAAAGCGGTGCTGAGCTCAATTTTGCAGGCAGCAACACCCTGCAGGTGTACGGCAACATCAACAATGAGGGCGCATTCAATCCTGGTTCAGGTACCATCGTAGCACTGGGCGAAGGCAGCCGCACATACAGCGGCACCGGGCTCAATTTCAACAGACTTATCGTCAACCTCGCTGCATCAACGGACAGCATTGTTCTAGACAACACCATTTCTATAGCCCAAGAAACCATGCTCCTGAGCGGTGTGCTCTACACAGATCTTTTTGAAGTGGTGTACCTCAACGGCGCCGAAAGCCGCAATTCCAGCGCTTTGAGTTATGTAGATGGCGTAGCCCGCAAAATCGGCAATGAGGCATTCCTCTTTCCTGTAGGGAGGGCTGGCATCTATGCACCCGTTTCGATCAGCGCTCCTGATGATGCAAATGCTGAATTCACTGCCGAATACATCATTGGCGATCCACAAGAGGCAGGCTACAGCAGTGAGGAGCGCGGTGAAGGCATAAGAAATGTAAGCAGCTGCGAGTACTGGATGATCAACAGGGAAGAAAGCAGCAGTGCTGTAAGGGTCACCCTCTCCTACGAGGATGTGCGCAGCTGCGGCGTCACCGACCCTACCGAACTCCTTGTATTGCGTTGGAATGGAAGCGAATGGCAAAACCACGGCTACTTGAGCCATGAGGGCACAGTGGCTGAAGGCACCATCACCAGCGGTGAAACCATTTCACAATTCAGTCCCTTTGCACTGGGCAGCGGCTCGGCTGCAAATCCCTTGCCGGTTGACTTGCTATCATTTGCCGCAAAGGCAGAACAGAAAAAAGTGCGGCTCACATGGAGCACCGCTTCTGAAATCAACAACGACTTCTTTACAATCGAGCGCAGTGCTGATGGTCAAATATTCGAAGAAGTAGCCAAGGTACAAGGCGCCGGCAATGCCAGCAGCAGGCTCAATTATTCGCATGTTGACCACCAACCCCTTTCAGGAACCAGCTACTACCGCTTGACGCAGACCGACTTCGACGGTACGAGCAAAACCTATCCCATGCAGGCTGTTTATATGCGCAATGAAGGAGGACTCATGGTGTATCCCAACCCTGCCGAAGGTCAGGTACATCTGCAAATCATCGGAAATGAAAGCGATGCCAATGTAAAGGTTATCAGTGTGACCGGCAAGGTGGAATACCAAAAGAATGTAAATGCAGCACACAACAGCCTCGACTTGAGCCAACTCGCTCCGGGGGCCTACATAGTACAAGTAGAGCAACACGGTACCATATGGACCGAAAAGCTGCTGATACAGCGCTAAAACAAAGTCAAAATATTCGAACGCTTCCTTGCAAAAAAGGCCCCACCTCCCTCTGTGGAGGGGGGCTTTGCTGCACCCAGCAAGCAGCGAGAGGATACCCAAAGTCGATGCCTATATCGATGAAAGCAATAGGCTGACTGGCCTGAGATTGCTACATTTGTTGAAACAATTATCAAAACTTCAATCCCATGAACTACCTCGGCCTTAATACAGAAAACAGCGCCCTTTTGGCGGAAAAATTAAATTATCTCCTTGCTGATTACGTGACACTTTACCAGAATGTGAGGGGTTTTCACTGGAACATTCGCGGCGATAAATTCTTTGAGCTTCACGCCAAATTCGAGGAGCTGTACAATGACCTTTTTATCAAAATTGACGAAGTGGCCGAAAGGGTGCTCACTTTGGGCAAGACGCCACTGCATACGTTCGAAGACTTTATGCGATTTAGCAACATCAAACCCGCCAAAAACATCAGTGAGGGTACCGAGTGTGTGGCATCCATACTGGATAGCTTTGAAAAAATCATCGCGCGCCAACGCGAATTGTTGGAGTTCAGCGGCAATGCAGACGATGAAGGAACCAATGCCTTGATGAGCGACTACATCCGCGAGCAGGAAAAACTCGTATGGATGTACAGTGCCTTCCTGAACAGATAAATCTTCTTGATATTTTTTAGTGATTATTCACGAATAGAAAGGGGGCTCAGCGTCGCTGAGCCCCCTTTTCTTTTGTTGCCATTCATAGGTATGCGCCAAGCCACTTGACCTGCGCATGTCGAAACTTACTTATGGCAGCAAAACGGTATCAATGACTTGGATTACACCATTGCTTTGCAGCACATCATACACCGCAATACGTGCCTTATTGCCCTTCGTATCGGTCACGGTAATGTTGCGCGCTCCGTTGAGCGCAAAGCGCAACTCTTCACCTTGTACCGTTTTGATTGCTGCTTTGCCACCGCCCTTTTTGATGAGCTGCTCCAGAGTTGCCGCGTCGTACTTCCCTGGCAGTACGTGGTAAGTAAGCACAGCTGCAAGGTCTTTTTTTGCCTCGGGCTTCAGCAAAGCTTCTACAGTTCCGGCAGGGAGTTTTGCAAATGCCGCATCAAAAGGTGCAAAAACCGTGAAGGGGCCATCGCCTTGGAGCACCTCAACCAAACCTGCCGCCTTTACTGCAGCCACCAAGGTTGTGTGTTCGCCAGAGTTCACGGCATTTTCAATGATGTTCTTTTTGGGATACATCGCCTCCCCACCGACTTCAACGGTATTCTGGGCCGACAGAACCCCTGTAAACAACAAACCGCAAATTCCAAAAACAAGTTTCTTTTTCATGATGATTATTTTATTATTTACTTCATCTACGCTCTGCTCTGAACCATGGATTTCGAAAAAAGAAAAAAATTGACTTTCCCTGGCCTCGGGCCGATAAAAATTTGGGTAACGCAAAGCCATGATTGATCAAAACGCTGGGCTCAGGGTGAAAGGCAAAAGGCTTGGCGCAATGCTCAGCCTATGTTGCCCAGGAGTACCAACTGGTCAAGACTCGGGGTGGGCTGACCTCCAAGCGGCTCGATGGTCACTGCGAAAGCATCACCTTTGAGCGTGCCCACTTCGGCTGTAAGTAAGCCCTGGCTATTGAGTGGAAGCACTCCCATATCAATAGGATTGCCATCGATAAGCACCCAGAGCTGGTACTGTTTGTCCGTGGGAAGTCTTGGCAGTGGAGTGGCATCAAGTGATACAAGACCCGACTGGGTATCCCAGAAAACTATGATATCAGCAGGCATGTCATCACGCATGCCATTGAGGGCAACTTTGCGCACATGGGGTTGATACAGCTGCGTGAGGCTTTCGCCCATGGCATCCAGCATTTCGCGCTGGGTATCCAGCGCATTGCTGATGCTGGCTATCTGTTGCTTGCTCCTTTCCAGTTCAGCTGCAGCACTGTTGTATTTGAAATACTGCCATACTCCAAGAACAAGGAATAAACCTGCTGCCGCTGCCCAAATCAATGATAATCTTGTTGATGTCGCCCGTTTTTCGATTGGCTCTTTGGCTTCTGATATGGGAATTACAGTTGCTGATTGATCAGCATGAACATCCGGTGAAGTATATTGGGCATGTTGATCATTCGGCTCTACCGGTTGCACATCTTGGATTTTGCCCATAATGGCCGCCTTGAGGTTGGCAGGAGCCTTCACCGCATAAGCGCGCACCAGCATTTCATATTCGGCTTCCGCGTCGGCAAGTGCCTTGGATATTTCAGGATAAATAGACGACATACACTGCACCTCACGTTGCTCCTGCTCGCCGCATTGACCGCTCACATAGGATTCCAAAATCCCCGATGCTATGTATTCTTTAGCGTCCATTTCCAAAAATACGTCGTAATTCTATCATGGCATTGCGAATGCGCGTTTTAACAGTTCCCAGAGGAATCTCGAACTTTTCGGCAATCTCCGGGTGGGTATATCCCAAAATATAGGCATGTTCAATCAGTGCTCTTTCGTGCAGTGGCAACTCATTTAATACGGTCACAAGATCAAAATTTACCGTCAAATCTCTATCATCCGATGGGGTAATCTCCATAATTACGTCGGCGGAGGCCCCTTGGATTGAGGCATTTCGATTTTCTTTGCGAAGGGCATCGATGGCTTGGTTCCGAACGATGCGCACAAGCCATGTAAACAAGCGTCCCTTAGAGGGATCATATTCTTTGCAATTTTTCCAAATTTTCACAAAGGAGTCTTGCATCACATCATGGGCCGATTCTTCGCGTGGAAGCATTCTCGATACGATGCCGTAAAGTGCGTCGGCATAGTGATCATAGAGCAGATCCATGGCCTTTTTATCGGCTTTTGCAAAAAGTGCAATGATTTCTTTCTCTATTGGATACTGTTCCGGCATGCGCTTGCAAACTTAATACTAAAATCAAAAGCGGAATTACAGCCTACCTACAAAAGGCAGTTTTTCATTTTTGCGGTAAGCTCAATAACCATTCAATCGCCAATCGTATGGCAGGTAACTTATGCTGGCCTTTTCGGATATGGTAACCGGAATGTAAGGATTCACGAACTGAATAAGAGCAGCATCGCTTCCGCCAAAATCAGCATAAAAGCGCTCAAAGAGCCCGGACAGCCGCAGCGCATTGGGATTGAGCGAGGGATTCTTGACCGGTGTACCAAGAAATTCTCTGGTAGCCGCATCGAGTACTTCTGGGAGCTTATCGCCGGTAAATGGCCCCCGTCGCAATCGCGGTGCCGATGATGTTCCATCAACCAAAACAAAGTTGACCCGAGGATCTTTGAATCGGTCACGGATGGCCTCTTCGCGCAATGCATTGATGGACCATGTGCGGCCGCCGATCTCAATGGCTGGCAGATCAAATGGGTGCCGTGGGTGTTGGGCATTGAGCGCGATGTAGTCGGTAGGGTATACTGCTTCTGCCTCAAGGCCTATATCCAACACACTGCGCACAGGATAATTTGATACAATGAGCTGCAGCACCGCGGCATTGTGCACGTTGATCCAATAGGCCAGCTTTTCGGGCTCCGGTGTGCTTTCCTGCTCAACAAGTGGATAGCGTTTTTGTAAATGAAGGATGTATGCCCGGAGGGCTTTGTCATCGCTCAGTATTCCGGCATAGTGCACGTCTCCGTTCCTGTTCACCCTGCGGCGCAGCATATTGGCATACTCCTCTGTGGCGCCCCCTGCACTCAGCTGCTGCGTTTCAGGAAATACAGGCCTTACTTCACTTGGCACTGGCGGATTACAAGCTGACAAAAAGAACAATATTAAAATTGCATAAAGATTGAAGTAACAAAAAGGATGGACTTGCATGGTGTACAAAGCTAATCATATTGATGCGCCAAATAAAAAGCCTTTGGTCACATCTTGTTCACTACATTCGTCTAATTTTGCTAAAAATAGCCACGATGAATCCTAAACTAATTGTTGGTCTCTTTTTGACCCTCCTTGTTGCTTGCAATACCATAAAACGCGCTGGCAGAATTCCACAAGGTAAAGAGCCAAGGCCCAGAGTACAAACCACATCTACCGACAAGCCAGCGTTTATTGTAAATGCGCGACTGGGACGCACCGATTGGAGGAAAATTGATCCTTGGATCGAAAGCATCACCCACCTGAGAATTCCCGGCGGGAGCGCGTCGCAATACACATGGAGCTCATGGGATCATGTGCCACAATGGATTAAAAACGAACCAAAAAAGCGCAGGCAGCAAATTATTGTGGACGACAAAATGATGGATGCCTACCTCAATTTCATCGCTGACAAAAATGTGGGCAACTACTACGTAATCAACATCAATGATGACCTCAAGAACCAAATGGACTTGATGGATCGGTTCATAAAAAAGGGGCTTAAAATCGAATTCATTGAGCTGGGCAATGAAACTTACTTGCCAAAATTTACCAGCAACAACCGCGAAGCATTGGGTTTTGTGCGAAACATAACGACGGACGATTACGTCAAACTTTTGGAAACCTGGTTGCCCGAATTGCGCAAAAAATATGACGCAGGGCTGTTGGTCGTACTGGCCTCAAGGCGCTTTGATGGCAGTGGAGCCGATACCAGAAGGGCCAATTGGAATGAAGGCGTAGTCGCCTTCACTGAAAAGAACAAATCTCTGGTAGACGGATATGTTTTGCACATTTACCAGGGAGGCGCCAGGCCGAAGAAGAACCTCGATGAGGAGGAATTCAGCACAGGCACATATGGATACATGGACAGCTTTAAACTCCCCATACACATTACTGAAAGTGGACAAGAGGATACAGACTGGACTCCAGCTGGATTGGAATTGTACAAAATCTTCCACCGCGACCTCAACCGCTACATCATGAGCCGCAACGACGGCAGCAGACACGGTACCCACGTACTGTTCGATGCCCGTGATTATCCCAACCATCCACATGCGATGTTCAACAGGCAGGGCATAACACCTGTAGGAAAGAAGGCCATGGAATTCCCATTTGAGGATAAATAAGGGCTTGTCCGATTTCAGAGCCTATACGGTGATATGCTGCACCAAGAACTGCAGTGGCCATTGCGCTCTTGCTATGCCTTTTATACCTTTACCAAAAAAATTCTGATGAAAACATGTGCTAATTTTTTTTCTACTACGCTCTTGATAGGTGCTCTTGCACTGCTCTCTTCTTGCAAAGTGAATGAATCGGTTGTGGTGCGCAATCACCTGTATGCTGATAAAGCAGAGACCCTGCGCAGTGTAGAAGGACACGCCGCTAAATTTGGAATGGGCAATTTAACGCGCAGGCACCAAACCAAAATTAGTGCTGCTGCACGCCTAAATCTCTTACAGGATCAACCACTGGCACCAGAAGAGCGCTTCTCAAATATGCGCACTGAAGTGGTAAGCAAACATTTCTTTATTTTTAGGCAAAGTCGGGCATTGGTTACTGCTGATGTAATCAGGCTTCCGCAAGATTAATTTCCCGCTCGATGTGAAGCTGTTGACGTGGATTGAAAGGTATTTTTGATGTGCATGCGGTGCTTTACAGAACAGCAAATACTGCATTGGTGAAAGACGCTACCCATGAGAAATCCGAATCAGCAACTGGTTTGAAGGTTTGGAGCAACAAGGAATTCGAAGTTGAGAAAAAGTTCGTTTATAAGCGATTTACTTTCAGCAATGTTGTCGCTGACTTTCTGGACTCACTCATGCTCAACAAGGGCATTCTTTTTACATTTAAAGAGCTGCTTATCCGGCCGGGCCGAGTAGTACGCGGATTTCTGGACACCGAAAGGGAACGGTACACCCATCCTATCCGCATGTTTATCCTTCTGGCAGGGGTCTATGTGATTTTGATTCTGACTTTTGGCTTGTACCAAGAGGAGATGGCTGCGGGCATCCCACAGGATGACGAATTAAGTAAAACCATTGCATTGATCCTCCAAAATTATGTGCTCAGATATCTGAATATATGGTTGGGTTTAGGCACCTTCGCGTTCGCGCTGTTTTCATATCTGCTTTGGCGCAAGTGTGGCTACAATTATGTGGAGCACCTCATTGCCAATATTTTTCTCAACGCCGCAGTAATTGGAATCAGCATTCCGCTGGAATTGGTGCATGTGCATGCTGATAAGGTTGTTTTTTACAGCCTTTATATTGTCATTTTCTTTGCTTACTCCCTCTGGTTTCTACGCGACACGTTCAAAAAAAGCTGGTTGGCAACCTTTTGGCGCAGTTTAATTTACTTCGTTTGCGGCACAGTACTTTTCAATGTTCTATTGATGTTTGTGCTCGGACTGCTCACTGCATTCTATTTGACATAAAAATAGTGGTTGTTCCAAAAGGGAACAACCACACGCATTTTAATTCTTAACCTATTCCCTATTAGGGCAATTAGGCGGCAACAGCAGGCTTGTCATCCACTACTCCATCAGAGATGGCAATAGAGTATACGACCAAACCAAAACCTATTTTGTTCACGGCATCAGCAATGTTGTAGAACAAGTCTACATTTGAACTTTCCCAGCCCAATCCTACATTAAGCCAACCGCCTGGCATACACATGTAGCCAATTGGGTAAATTGCCCAACCTACCAACACGAACCATGCAAGGGTGCGTATACCGCGCACTACGATAGGATTGCCCGAGTTGTCAGCCAATTGCTTCACTTCACCAAACCATGCAGTGTAAAGAATGTATACGTAACCTATGGTGGAAATTACGCCCCATGTCACGCTGTGTGAAGTGCTGCCATCGGTGAAGCCTTCACCAATGTATCCTGCCACGAGCATGAGCACTGATGCAAGGATCAATTTCCACAACAGGGCCAATTTCGCTCCAGCAGCTTTGGTGAGCAGATAGAATTCAACGCACATCAATGGCACCGTGAGTGTCCAGTCGATGTAACGCAGTGCTGTTGGGTTCTCGCCCGTTGCAGCATAATAATCGCGCATGTAATAATAATGCACGGCTGCTATACCGGTAATGAGGCCTGATACAAGCAAGGAAGTTTTCCATTTTCCTTTTACGCGGCTACGCTCGAAGAAAAAGAAAACAGCGGCTGCAAACATGGCCATGTAGCCAGTAAAGAAGGTAAATGCCACTGGGTCGTCTACTGGGATCTCCATAACGGCAAGGAACAAAGTTTTCATAATGATTTATTTTTGGTTTTGTTGAACGTTTCGGTAAAAACATTAAACAGGCCGAAATGGTTTAAAAAATTGTGTAAAAAAAAGTAGCGAACCTGTTCAAAACATGTTATTTAAATTGAAAATAGCGTTAGCAAATATGAATACATATATCTTATTTACATTATATTACATAGATATTTTGCCATAACAAGGGGCAAAAGCCGAATATCCAAAAACTGGTTGATAATTATGTAAGAAATACACCAATCGCAAATGCCGGATGGTGTTCTAGACGGTTCTAGAGCCATTGATCGGGCGGTTCACGGCACATGCCTATGAACTCAAAACTCAGGCTTGTGATTTCTTCATGTTGATCACAGGCACGGGAGGCTCATAGTCATGCATCAGCGTGAGCAGTACTTCGATATCCTCATCCACAAGAAGCATATCCCTATTGGATGATTTGAGTAAACCTTCATCACGCATGTGGTCAAGCATGGAAGCCAAGTGATTATAGTAGCCATTGATGTTCAATACGCCTATGGCTTTTTGATGCAATCCCAACTGGCCCCAAGTGAGCATTTCGAATAGCTCTTCGAAGGTGCCAAAGCCCCCGGGTAGTGCGATGACCCCGTCACTCAATTCATGCATTTTGAGCTTGCGCTCTTGCATACTATCTACCACAATAAGTTGTGATAGCCCTTCATGTGCTATCTCCTTATTGCGCATAAAATCCGGAAGCACACCAATTACAAGACCACCTTCAGAGAGCGCTCCATCGGCTACAGCGCCCATCAAGCCAATTTTTGACCCTCCATACACCACATTGATACCCTCCATGGCCAAATGCGCGCCAGTTTGGAAAGCCAGTTGCTGGTATATGGGATTATTCCCCAAAGCCGAAGCGCAAAATATGGCAATGCTTTTCATAATCGCGAAGTTGAGGAATTATTTGACTTGATCAAGAAGCGCCGCTTTAAAAAGGAAGTTTGAACGATACAATAGTCCAGCACCAAAACAAACATCGGAACAAGTACGGGCAAGGTATAACGCTCTTCAACACCCCTTTGCACCATGGCAATGTACATCAAATATGCCCCAATGCCAAAAACCAAGCCAACATGCCGGCCTCCCCGATAGAGTGTATAAAAGACCAATGGAATGAAAAGGAGAAAAACAACCAAGTGTACCACAAATGACAGTATTCTGAGCATTTCAATGGCCCAATGACCCCTGAGCGGGCCTTGAAACATGTAGAGATTCAGGTTGCTGTGGGCAGCCATGTCACGGAAATACACCTGGGCAGGAACGACCACCATACTGCGCATCCAATGCCCTCGCTTGTATGATGATGCAAAATCCTCAAAATCTCTTACCAAGGCAATTTCATGGGCCATAGGCTCTGTTGGCATGGAGATTCCTGATTCATAATAAGGCGCTTGCTCTTGAAGTATGCCGAAGTAGGCTTGGTAAGCCATTCTTAAATCTGAAAGGTCCATCCATTCGGCAATGCCCACAGGCATGCGCTCCATAATTATATCGATTACATCGTCAGCGGGCTTGCAGGTTCTCGCCCGCTCCCAAAGCGCTTCCATATGCGTATGAAACTGCATGCCATTGGGGTTCCATAGCTTATGAAAGTCCCAGATGGCCGCATGTACCGGTCTGTACAGGTCATTGCTGTCCCAGTGGTGCGTGGCGTGCAAACCCGGCCAATGACCGGCGATCGCGGAATTCCTCAGTTGCCATAGCCCAAGTGGCAATACTGCGATAAACACGCTGAACCCAACAAGGATCAACCGCGACTTTAACCCTTTTTGCGGAAAGCAATACCATGCACTAAATAGCAATGGCAGCAACATAAACAGCAGTGCGGGCCGTATCAAGAGCAAGGCTGCCGTAACTGCAGATGAGAGCAATACGCCATATTGACATCCGCCCACCCTCACCCTTGCAGCCCATAAGGCAAGTATAAGCAAGGCAGGTACAAGGGCTTCAGTAAGCGTATACGAAAGAAAGCCCCAAAACATAGGCATCAGGGCGACGAAACAAGCCGCATATACGCTGCGCTTGCGCGGCCATGACCACGATTGCAACAGTGCAGGGAGCGCTGCCACAGCACCCGACCAGAGCAATACCTGGAGCCCAAACAATGCTCTAAGTGCGGCATCTACGCCAAGAAAAAAGCGAAATATTGTGTACACGAAGCCATAACCTGGACTGCGAAACACCCAAGCCGCGGTGCCAGGATCATTGGTACGCCAGCCACGGCCCAACAAGAAATTTTCAGCAGGGACGAGGTATGATGCATCGTCGGCTGTAGAAACCATCACCCCGGCGCGCACAATACCACCATTTTGCTGGTTCAGGTGCGCATTAAGCAGATGTGTTACAGTGGCTACCACCGCCGATATGATGAACAAGAGAAGCGCAGCCCGTTTAAGCATGCATCAAAGTAAACTTTTTCATGGCAATCAATCAGCCATCTCGACATGCAACTTTCGCAAAATGCCAAAAAAAAGACAGCTCCCTTTGGAGCTGCCCTTTTTCCTACTACTCTACTATTAAACTAACCTATCAACTGGCTTAGGTTTAACAAACATCAAAACCACACAAAAAGAATTTGGTTCATGGAACGAGAAAAAAAAATCAAAATAAAACTCAACCACTTTAAAGACAGCATAGTAAATTTTCCTCAGTTTATCCATCCTTGAACTTGTTGCAGATGCCATTTGATTCAGATATTTGCGGCCACCACTGAACATGAACAACACAGAACCCTACTCAAGCAATATCCGAAAATCTAAATTCAGCACCTTTCATAGGGTTTTGCATTGGAGTATAGCGCTGTGCATAAGCCTGCTGCTGCTTACCATTCTGTTGCGCATGGGTTGGCTGAATAAATACCATCTGGCAAGTATTCTTGATCATCAGCTTTCGATGCGCGGCGTGCAACTCTCAGACAGCGAATTGATCACTATTTCAAAGCAAATACGACAGCCCATGTGGCGCTGGCACGTGTGGGCGGGTTATACCCTCACCGGCCTGTATGCTGTTCGGTTGTTGTTCACAGCCATTGCAGGACCCCAATTTGGCTTGCCATGGCATCCACACACCACCCTTCGAGAGCGCATTCAGTCATGGAGCTACATCGCTTTTTACCTGTTTATTGCGGCATCCCTGTTCACAGGCCTGTTGATTGAGCATGGACCACAAGATTGGCGCAAGGACATCGAAGCGGTGCATAGCTTGGCTTTGTGGTATCTCGTCACCTTCATTTGCATACATTTTTTTGGTCTTTACCTTTCGGCAAAAAAGGGTGAAGGCAATGTGAGATCTATGTTTTTCAGAAAGTAAGCAGTTGAAATTGGTTTACTTCACTGCGGTGTAATCCGATTCTGGCAAGCTTTTTGGACCCTGATCGACATGCCAATAAATGAGATGGCATAGTGACAGAACAAGCTATGAACCTGTCACTTTCGCAAGATTGCCGCCCACCCATGATGGGCGGCACTATTTGCAACAAAGCCCTTGCACATACATTAACAGCTTTTAATGAAATGAAACTTTTCTTCTCTGACGAGCGTCTATCTTTGCAAGCCGAAAAGCAGATAAACAAAGAACATATTCTTCGCATATGCTTCATTTACATTACGTATTGACAACACAGGGCAGTTTGTTTTCATTGCGATTACAAGGTCTAAGCCTTCTCGGTTTGATGGTATTGATGGCTGTTTCACACCATGGGCATGCGCAAATTGATACACTTTCAAAAACACAACGCGACAGTCTCTACATCCTCGAGGTAGAAGAAAAAATCGGTCAAAAACCCAAAGTACTTCATGCTGAGCCATTGTACATCGACCTTATCCGTGACCTTGGTGCCCGCAAAGGTGAAAAAGAGTGGAACTTCGGCTTTGGTATGAAGGACAACATCGGCTTTGATGAGTACGAAATGCTCGTTGAGTATGAATGGGCCGTCATTGACCGCTTGGGGCTCGAAGTGGAAGTACCTGTAACCATTTTTGGACCGCAGCAAAATGTACCCAACGATTCCATCCCCTCTGATCGCATTGAAAGCCTAAAACTTGCCGCTCAATGGTCGTTTTTCGTTTCCGAAAAAATAAACATGAGTATGGCTGTGGGCTACATCCATGAATTCGAATTTTCTGATCTGGACAATTGGAACAATCCGCTCTTCAAAGGCCAGCTTTTCAATCCTTTCTATATTGTTGCTAAACGTTGGGGTCAAAATTGGCATACCCTCATATATACAGGACCTCAATTCTTTCAAAGCTGGAATGGAAAGGACAACCATTTCCAATATGAGATGCACACCAATGTACATTACATGATTCCTGGAACGCGTAATTTCCTGGGCTTGGAAGTCAACAAATACTTTGACGAGCAGGGTTCCGATGTCACATTCAGGCCGCAGATGCGTGTTGGAATTTCTGACAACTTGTTGCTTGGTTTCCTCGTTGGGTTTCCTGTGAGCCGCCAGGAGGAACGCCTGAGTACTTTCGTACGCCTTATATGGGAGCCGGGGCACACCATGAGTGGTCCGCTAAAAGGTCCGCATGGCAGTGGCAGCTTTGACCGCATACGCCGCAGAAGATAAGGCGCTACCTTTGCGCCGTCATGACCCGACCCGAACACTACCGCACAAACCTACGCCTGGCCATCCCAGTAATGCTTGGACAGCTCGGCCACATCATGGCCAGCGTAGCCGACAGTGTGATGGTGGGGCAGCTCGGTACCATTCCACTGGCTGCAGTGGCGCTCGCCAACAGCATTGTTGTCATTTTTATGCTCTTTGGTATTGGGGCCACATTGGGCATCACGCCACTCGTGGCCAATGCCGACGGCAAGAACCGCCACAACCTGCAAAGCAGCCTGTTCTTTCATGGATTTTTGAGCCATATGTTGCTAGGCATCCTGCTCTTTGTTCTTGCTACTGCTATGATTCCTGCGCTTCAGTTTATGCGGCAGGATCCGGCTGTGGTGGATTCAACCGGGCCATACATGTTCATGATTGCACTCAGCATTCTTCCCTTTATGGGCTTCCTGAGCTTCAAGCAATTTGCCGAAGGGCTCTCACATACACGGGCAGCCATGGTGGTGAGCATTGTGTGTAACCTCCTCAACATCGCTCTCAATTATGTCCTGATCTTTGGGCACTGGGGATTTCCAGAGCTCGGTATCCTTGGCGCGGGTTATGCCACCTTGATAGCCCGTGGCCTGATGGCGCTGAGCATGGGGGCTTACATCTTTTTGCATCCGCGCTTTCGCCGTTATGGGCTCAGGCTGTGGGGATTTGCCTTTCGGCAAAATGTAGTACGCCGCATCCTTCAGGTGGGCATTCCTACCGGGTTTCAATTCATATTTGAAGTCAGTGCTTTTTCGCTTGCGGCTGTATTTGCAGGCATGCTTGGCGCAAAAGCATTGGCAGCGCACCAGATCGCCATCAACATAGCCAGTGTAAGTTACATGGCTGTGACGGGTTTAGGCGCTGCCGCGGCTGTGAGGGTGGGCAACCAACTGGGCCGCCGCGACCCGGTGAACCTGAGAATGGCCTCCACCACCATTTTCCGCATGGCGGCTTTGTGGATGGCACTTGCAGGCTGCATCATCTTTGTGTTCAGGCATCAACTGGCCGGATTCTACTCCGATGATGCTGAAGTGCTCGCACTTGCAGGCCGAATGCTCCTTGTGGCTGTGGTATTTCAGCTCAGTGATGGCATGCAGGCTGTGGCGCTCGGTGCCCTGCGGGGATTCACCGATGTGCGTGTGCCTACCTTCATTACTTTCGTGGCCTATTGGATCATCACACTGCCCGCTGCATACCTGCTCTCACAGCACACCCCACTCGGTGCAATGGGCATATGGTTCGCCTTGGCCGGTGGGCTTACCATATCGGCAGTGTGGTTGATGACACGTTTCTTCAGTATGTCACGCCGCTTCACATCAAAAATGACGGCCAGCGCAGCAGCCATGTGAACCCAGCTTAGGTTACGGCACCCTGGCAGCTGCTCCCCGCTCCAGCGGTGCAGCCATAACAATGCTGCGATACCTTGATGCTGCGTCGCTCGAGCGCTTTGGCGTCAAAGTCGCGGATATGGCTCCGCTGTCCGCCCACTGTCATCTGCAGCATTTGATTGAAATCACAGTCGTACATGTAGCCATCCCAGCTTACGCTCAGCGTGTTGCGACACATCACATTCTTTACCGCTGCAGGATTATACGCATTTACAAGGGCTTCCATGTAGTCCTCATAATTGTCGCTGGCCACGAGGTATTCCAGAAACCGGCTGATGGGCAGGTTGGTGATCGTGAAAAGATTGTTGAACACAATGCCAAAATCGGCTTGGAGGTTGCGCTTAAATTCGGCCTCGAGTGCAGCCTGATTTCCCGGAAGGAAGGCCCCCGCCGGATTGTACACCAGGTCGAGTTTAAGGCCGCTTCCCTCCTGCCCATAGCCCACCGCGTTGAGCTGAAGCAAGGCTTCAATGCTTTTGTCAAAAACACCATCACCGCGCTGCTTGTCGGTGCGCTCCCTGCGGTAGTAAGGCAAGCTACTCACCACGTGCACGTTGTGGGCCTTGAAAAACTCAGGCAAATCGTGGTATTTCGGATTGGCCCGAATGATGGTGAGGTTGCTGCGCACAATGAAGTCCTTCACGCCTATTTTCCAGGCCTCCTCCACAAACCAGCGAAAGTCGGGATTCATCTCAGGTGCTCCTCCGGTCAAGTCGAGTGTATGTGCTCCTGAGCTTTTCAATATATGGAGAATGTGGCTCATGGTGTCACGCGTCATGATTTCCTTGCGCTGCGGGCCAGCATCCACATGGCAGTGTGCGCATACCTGATTGCACATGTAGCCGAGGTTGATTTGGAGAATTTCCAAAGGCTTGGGCCTGAGTGGAAAGTCGCCACTATCTTTGAGCTTTTCAGCAAATGAGGGCAAACCCTCCGGGCCGAAGATGCCGTTGGACAGAAACTTGAGTTGTTCCGAAGGATCAGCCAGGTGGTGCTTACGCGATTTGAGGGGCTTTAAAATCATTGATCTCTTGGGTTTACATGCTCAACTTTTCTACCTTGTTCATCATCTGTACGCCATGCACCAGCGAGGCTCCGCCGCGAATGGCCGCTGCCACATGTACAGCCTCCATCATTTCCTCTTTCTCGATGCCGCGCTGCAATCCATCCGTGGTGTACGCATCAATGCAGTACGGACACTGCACGGCGTGGGCCACAGCGAGGGCTATGAGTGATTTTTCACGCTCCGTGAGGCGGCCTTCGGCAAATACTGCACCGTACCAATCAAAAAATTTGTCGCCGAGCTCCTTGTTCAAATCGCTGATGTTGCCGAATTTCTTTAGGTCTTTGGGATCGTAATAGGTTTTTTCCATGGTTTTCAAGATTTTGCAGTGTGTTGTGAATGGTCAATGTGACTTTCTGTTGTTCGTTTTTGTGTAGATTATACGAAATGGAGCGACGTGATGGATTTCAACATAAAGAATATTAGGATGAATTTTGTTCGGAATGCGACATTGCTTCACATGGTGCGGGGCCAAAGGTAGGGTGATTTATCAATTTCATATACAATGTTTTTAACTCAACAGGCTGCTTACCGAGGTAGTACAAACCGAACACAACAAAATTTGCCAAATTCACCCTGAAGTAGCTGTTGTGCTCATACTTCCGCGCCGAAACGAGCACTTCAGCAGGCAGGATGTGAAAGCGCCCAAGCTTTCGCCCGCGGCGTATAATGTCATAATCTTCCATCACCACATGCGCCTCATCGAAGCCCTTGAGCCGATCGAAAAGCCAGCGTGTCATAAAGAGGCTCTGATCGCCGCCGCGGCATATCATGAAGGGCAGTCGGGTACACCAGGCATTGAAGCGCAAGCCGCTGCGCACCGTATCAAAGCGAAACCGAAAGCAGCCGAAATCGGCTCCTCTGCTCAGGGCTGTTTGGATGTGGCCTACATATTGCACAGGTGGTAAAGTATCCGCATGCACGAAATAGAGCAGCTTGCCCTCCGCCATTTTTGCTGCAAGGTTCATTTGTACCGGTCTGGAGCGCACTCCACAATGTACAACATCTGCACCAAGGGCTTCGGCCAGTGCCGTGGTGTGATCTGTGCTGCCCGCATCCGCCACAATGATTTGCCGAAGAGCAGTACCTCCACCTGCACGCAAACGATGGATCAACCTTTCGATGTGGGCCGCCTCGTTGAGCGTGGGAATGATTGCAGATATTTGTCGGGTTAAATCCATGCAGCACTTTTCAGCGTTATTGTTATTTACGACAAACCTAAAAAAACAGATGTCCATCCCAAGATTTTTATCAATCGCCATTTTATTTCTGAGCCTTAGCGCCTGCCACCGCGTGGCTGCGGTGCAAAGTGAGAGCAAACCCATCACCCACGAAGCCTTCACAGCGCTGCTTCAAAAGCATGTGAATGATGATGGTATGGTGAATTACCGCGGATTCATAGCCGATAGCACAGCCCTCAACAAGTACCTCACAACACTCGAAAAAAACCACCCCAACGACAAGCACTGGAGCAAAGACGAGCAGCTGGCCTACTGGATCAACGCTTACAATGCCTTCACCATTCGCTTGATTATCCGCAACTATCCGGTAAAATCGATCAAGGACCTCGGTGGATCCATTTACCGGGTCAATACCACATGGGACATCAAGTTTATACGAATTGAAGGTGAGCAGTACCACCTCAACAACATTGAGAATAGCATCATCCGCAAGCAATGGGACGAGCCACGCATTCACTTTGCGCTGGTATGTGCCGCGCGCAGTTGTCCGAAGCTTCGCAATGAGGCTTTTGAAGCAGCCACCCTTGAAAAACAACTCGAAGACCAAGCCAAACATTTCTTCAACAGCAAGTTGCGCAATGACATAAGCCCCGACAAGCCCAAACTCTCAAAACTGATGACTTGGTACAGCGGCGATTTCAAAGGCCATGCCACTGATATAAAAGCCTATGTAAACCGCTACAGCAAGGTGAAGATCAACGACAGTGCCAAGCTCGACTACCTCGAATACGACTGGTCCCTGAATGAGCAGTGATTTGTAACATGCTGCTATTGAACAAGTTCCTGTGCCCTGGCAATGGGCCATGAATCAGGCATATCTTGTTTAAGCCGCAGGTCGTCCAGCTCCTCAAGGGTGTACAGGCATGCATTCAGGGATGTTCGGATGGCGTGCTCCTCCATATTCTGCCCAATGAACACCAATTCCTGCTTGCGGTCGCCGAATATGGGGTGCCAGTTGGCCTCGATTTGCTGCTGGTGCTCCAGGAATGACGCGAAACGAATGCGCTCACCGAAAGGCATAGAACTCCACCACACACCGGCCGCATCACCGCGCATAGAACCGCCGGCCTGCCCCCAGCTCAGCGCCTGCGAAGGCCTTGACCCCAACCAAAACAGGCCCTTGCTGCGTATTACATTGGAAGGAAAGTCTTCATTGATCCAGGTCCAAAGCCTATCCGCATGGAAAGGCATACGCTCGCGGTACACAAAGGAACCTATGCCGTACTCCTCGGTTTCGGGGGTATGATGATCCTTATTGAGTTCTGATATCCAACCGGCAGCATTTTCAGCCTCTTCCAAGTTGAAGAGTCCGGTGTGTAGTACGTCAGAAGTTTTAATCCTGCCATGAGCTGTCTGGATGATCCGGGCAGCTGGATTTAGTTTGTGCAGCGCCGCACGAAGCACGCACAGTGCCTGTTCACTCACCAGGTCGGACTTGTTGAGCACTATCACATTGGCAAACTCAACTTGATCGGTGAGCAAGTCTACGATGGTACGGTGGTCGCTGTCCATATCGGTAAGTGCTCGATCCATCAAGGTTTCGGCACTACCGAAATCCCGAAAAAAGTTGAATGCGTCCACCACAGTTACCATGCAGTCGATATAACTGAAACGGCTGAGGTCAATACCATTGTCTTCATCAACAAAGCTAAATGTTTGCGCTACAGGTACGGGCTCACTGATGCCTGTACTCTCAATGAGCAGGTAGTCAAAGCGGCCTTCTTTGGCAAGCCGCTCCACTTCCAGCATAAGATCTTCACGCAGCGTACAGCATATGCAGCCGTTGCTCATTTCCACAAGTTTTTCATCCGTGCGCGAAAGGTGATTTTCACGGGACACCGTATTGGCATCTACATTTACTTCGCTCATATCATTCACAATCACAGCTACCTTAAGTCCATCCTTATTGTGGAGCACATGGTTGAGCAGTGTGGTTTTTCCGGCGCCCAGAAATCCACTGAGAACCGTAACTGGAAGTTTTTTCATTTGCTTTGTTTTACTTTGCACAGATCATCACTTGATAAAATCCTCCGTACAGAGGATACACTTGTACAAACGACAAACTTAATGCAATTTTGTTGCATTAATAGCCGGGAAAGCTTAAAAATATGGAGCGCAGGAACACAAAGCAGAAACAAGGGGTAATCGATGTCCTGAAAAGCAGCGAAGCAGCCATGAGTGCCGACGAGGTGCTTGATCAATTGATGACCAAGATGAACCGGGTTACTGTGTACCGCATCCTCGAGCGCTTTGAGCAGGAAGGTGTGGCGCACCGCATCGTGGGCCTTGACGGCAAAAACTACTATGCCCTTTGTGCGGAGGATTGTCACGCACACGCCCACTCCGACTACCATGCTCACTTCCAGTGCAAAAAGTGCAAAAACCTCACCTGTGTGGATGTGGAAGTATCACAGCCCAAGCTCGACAATTACAAAATAGAAGAATGCCAGGTGCTCCTCACCGGGCTTTGTGCGGAATGTCTGGATGTAAGCACCACCGCTGTAAAGGCTGAAAGATAGTATATTTGGCGCTCAAGCGCTGCAAACATGCTCTTTCCCAACCAAAACGTTCCGAGGTGGATCATCTTCCTGATTGATACGGGCATTGTATGGTTTGCTTTTTTTGCAGCCTACATGCTGCGTTTTGAATTTCGCTTGCCCTCAGTCGAGGTAGGCCCGCTCATGTTTGCATTTCCTATTTTTATGATGCTGCGCATCACCTCCTTTCTCATCGGGCGTACCTATGCTGGCATCATTCGCTATACGGGCACGCAAGATTCAGTGCGCATTATCAAAGTGATTTTTGCAGGCAGTGTATTGATGGCGCTCTTCAATCCCATCAAGTACCACCTCTGGGATGGCATTTATTTCCTGCCATTTAGCATCATTATCCTGGAGGGTTTACTCAGCGCAGTATTGCTTATCGCCTTCAGGCTGGCGGTGAAAATGCTGTATGTCGAAATCAAAAATCCGCGCAGCGAGCGGGAATGGGTAATCATCTATGGTGCTGGCGAGGCGGGCATTATCGCCAAGCGCACTATGGACCGCGACGCCGGTACCTCGTACCGCGCCCTCGCCTTCATCGACGATGACCGCAGCAAGCGGGGCAAGCGCATGGAGGGTACCGCAATTTACCACACGAGTGAACTGCCCGAGCTGCTGCAAAAAGAGCCGGTGGCGCACATCATCCTGAGCATACAGCAGCCACGCCCCGAAAACCGCCGCAAAGTGATCGAAATGGCCATGCAGTTTCAAACAGACGTGCTCACCGTGCCGCCCGTGAACCGCTGGATCAATGGCGAATTGAGCTTTAAGCAAATGCGTCAGGTCAATATCAACGACCTCCTGGGCCGTGAAGTGATTCGGCTCGATGATGGCAATGTGGAGCGACAACTCAAAGGGCGCACAGTGCTGGTAACCGGCGCGGCAGGCTCTATAGGCAGCGGCCTTTTGCGGCAAATAGCCCGTTACGAACCCGGCAGGCTTATAGCCTTTGACCAAGCCGAGTCGCCCATGTACGAGCTAGAGATCGATATCAGAAATGCCTTTCCGCAGTTGGAGCTCGAAGTAGTCATTGGTGACATACGCCAACTGGACCGGCTGGAGAATGTGTTCAAAAGCTTCAGACCCGACCTGGTGTACCACGCCGCAGCCTACAAACATGTACCGTTGATGGAACTCAACCCCAGCGAGGCCGTGTACACCAACGTGTTGGGAAGCAAGCACTGTGTAGATCTTGCCCTGAAATACGAAGTACAGGCCTTCGTCCTCATCAGCACCGACAAAGCTGTGAACCCCACGAGCATCATGGGTGGCAGCAAGCGCATTGCCGAAATTTACGCCCAGGCGAGCCAAAGCCGGGGAAATACCCGCTTCATCACTACCCGTTTTGGCAATGTGCTGGGAAGCAATGGCTCTGTAATTCCCCTTTTCAGAAAACAAATAGAAGCCGGTGGCCCTGTGACCGTGACCGACCCTGAAATAACCCGCTACTTTATGACCATCCCCGAAGCCTGCCAGCTGGTGCTCGATGCGGGCGCTATGGGCGTGGGTGGCGAAATATTCGTATTCGATATGGGTGAAAGTGTGAAAATCATTGACCTGGCAAAGCAAATGATCAGCCTCAGTGGTTTTGAAGTGGGCAAGGATATCGACATCAAGATCACGGGCATGCGCCCCGGTGAAAAACTCTATGAAGAATTGCTCAACGACGCGGAGAACACATTGCCCACCCACCATCCACAAATCAAACGGGCACAGGTGCGGCCCAACGAATTTGAAGAAGTAGCCGAACAAATAGAGGCCTTGGTGAATTTATTTCATGCCCAGAACAATGAAGCCCTTGTAAGACAGATGAAGCTTATTGTGCCTGAATACAAAAGCATGAACAGCGAATTCAGTAAATTTGACGCCTGATAAAATATTCGGCATGACCGACAAAAACATAGAAGCCGCCAAACTGCAGCGAGAAATAGAGCAGTACATTGGACTTGGGCCTAACAGCCTGATATACAATTTTGACGAAAGTGAGGGCAAAATTACCCTGCACTTGGTCACGGTGAACCCGCGTCACAACCAAAGTTTTCTTTTTCACAGCGAGGAAGGCTACGATAAGTTGGACTGCATGAAGAAGATGCTGAAATATGTGAAAAGCTACAAAGACAAGGAAAGCAGCTTTACCATACAGTGGAAAATGACCGGCTACAACACCCTACAAACTTCGTACTTCAGCGCCAAGAATATACAGGGAGCCCTCGACAAGCTCTCCTACGACCGCGACCCGAACAGCATCACGGTATTCAGCGTGATCATGAATCCCATTACCTAATTCCCCCTGCAAGCCATGGCACAAGAACGCTACCCCATCCATATCCGGTTCAATGACTTGGATACTTATGGCATTGTAAACAATGCCGTGTACATCACCTATTTTGAGGAGGGGCGCAAGCTTTGGTTTCAAGACCGTGTGGCCGGCAAATGGGATTGGGAGCGCCACGGAATTCTCATCGGACGTCATGAGGTGGACTACCACCTTCCCCTCACCCTGAGTGATGAAGCCGAAATAGCCCTCGGCATTGGCCACGTGGGAGGCAAAAGCTTCGAGGTGATATACGCCATCTACAAGCGCCAGGGCCATGAATGGGCGCTGTGCACCCGCGGCAAGTCAGTGCTGGTATGCTACGATTATGAGAACAAAAAAACCATGCAGATTCCTGAGGAGTGGAAAAAAATGTTCGGGGAAGCCGTGCATGGCAAGTGACGCTTAGACTACCTCCTCGATTGCCTTCCTAATCACCGCTGCACTCTCCATTAATGCTTCGAACTCTGCCGCATCAAGCTTTGGTTCCAGCACCTGTACCACCCCTTTTTCGGAAAGAACGCAGGGCAAGCTAAGTGCTACTTTGCTGAGGCCATAAGGGCCATCGAGCACAGTGGATACACACACCACGCGCTTGTCATCACGCAGTAAAAATTTGCAGAGGAAGGCTGTAACCAACCCAATGGCATGGTTGGTTGCACCTTTGCGCCTGATGATTTCCTGGGCCGCACCTGTCACTTTTCTTGACAGTTCCTGTTCGCTTTCCTGGTTCCATCCTTCCCAATCACGCAAAGGCACGCCTCCTATGCTTGCACCCGACCACAGCATCACGGCGCTGTCACCGTGCTCACCCAGCACATCGGCATGTACCGATTTGGCTTCAATGCCGAGCGTTTCCCCCACCATATCGCGCAAGCGGGCGGTATCAAGAAAAGTCCCTGTACCAATTACATGACTGGCAGGCAGGCCAGTATAGTGCTGGTAAAAATAGGTAAGCACATCAACGGGATTGGCCACCACCACCAGAATTCCAGTGAAGCCCTTGAGCTGGGCACTGATGTCGCGCACAATCCCGATGTTCTCCTTGAGCAGGTCGAGGCGGCTCTCGCCAGGCTTGCCACCGCGGCCAGCAGTGACCACCACCACATCGCAAGCATGCATTTCATCAATGCGCGCAGCTTTGACCTCCGCGGCCGGATAAAATCCCGAACCGTGGTTGAGGTCCATCGCCTCGCCTTCGGCAATACCTTCTCGAGCATCATGGAGGAAGAGTTCCTTCGCGATGCCATTTTGCAGAAGTGATATGGCTACACTGCTGCCAACCCAACCCATGCCGATGATGCCTATGCTGTTGCCCGTTTTGCCCATGTTTGTTTTGCTTAAAGGTATTCCTTTTCGGCAAATTCGATTCAGTCAATCGGTCTCAGCTCCTTGCGCAGCCCTTGCGGAAGGCTCTTCAACACCATGTCAACGGCTTGCTCCGGGCTATCCACTATGCGGGCAAAACCGAGCTCCTCAGGTGCAAATACACCTTGCGAGCTCATGTAGGCGGCGTAATCACGCAAGCCCGACCAAAACTCCTGCCCAATAAGAATGACCGGAAAGGGCCCGATCTTGTTGCATTGAATGAGCGTGGCGGCTTCGAAAAGCTCGTCAAGTGTACCCAATCCACCCGGCATCACGATGAAGGCGCAACTGTATTTCACCAGCATGACCTTGCGCACAAAAAAGTAGTTGAATTCAATGCTGTCGTGCACATAGGGGTTGGCGTGTTGCTCATGTGGCAATATGATATTGAGCCCGTAACTGCGGCCGCCAGCCTCAAATGCACCTTTGTTGGCTGCCTCCATCACGCCAGGGCCGCCGCCGGTAAGCACGCTGAAACCCGCTTTGGCGAAGGCGGCACCCGTAGCCACCGACTTTTCATAGTAGCGCTCACCGGGCCTGAAGCGCGCCGAACCAAATACAGTGACCGCAGGCCCGATATGCCCCAGCCGTTCGAAGCCCATGGTAAATTCCTTATCAATGCGGCGCAGGCGTTCTTGCTCTTTTTCCACCGAGCGGGATTCCATCAGGAAGTCACGCTCGGCACTTTGTGCATCGTGCGGTGAGGGCGGCAGTTCGTAATTCATCTGGGATTGCTGCCAATGCGCTTGCCATCGCGCCTCCCACTCTTCAGGGCTGAGCGGGCGGTATTGGCCATTTTCGTTGGTGGTGTTCATTGCAATGAGTTTGGTGTGAAAAGTAGTAGAATTCAACGGAAAAATGCAAGGCTTTAAGGAGAATTTGCATTTCTGATACACGCGGTTACGGATTACCTCAGCTGATCCCTGACCTAATCATTCCTGCAGTATCGGGCATGTTAATCGTGACAGCCGATGTGGCTTGTAACTCTTCCTCAGCCGCTCGCGTCTCGCCGTGCCCGTAAGCGCAGCGGGGGCGGGTGACTATTGCTCTGGCCTCTCCGCAGTCGCTCGCGTCTCGCGGGTGACACTTACTCTGGATTCTGGCCTTAATTTAATTTTCTCTATTATTAGCATTTCCGAAGGCACTATTTTGC
>DAIOTP010000013.1:2283-40272 GCA_036751905.1 Cryomorphaceae bacterium | reverse complement strand
GTGATTTTTTGTGTTCCAGAATTTCCTCAAGCTAAGGCTTGGGAAATTCTGGAACACAAAAAATCCCTTCGTCTCCGAAGGGATTTTTACTGAGCGGGAGACGGGATTCGAACCCGCGACCCCAACCTTGGCAAGGTTGTGCTCTACCAACTGAGCTACTCTCGCATTTGGGTCGACAAAATTAAAGATTCTTACTGAAACGCAAAAGAAAAAATCATGCTCCACTCATCTTTTTGATCTCATTGAGCTTCATCAGTGCCTCAACAGGAGTCAAAGCATTGATATCCATTAAAGAAATCTCATCTCTTATTTGTTTCAGAACAGGATCATCCAATTGAAAAATGCTCAACTGCATAGGATCCGATTGCAACCGACTCCCTGATGGTTCTACGAGGCTTTCCGCATGCGTCTTTTCAAGTCGTACCAATATCTGGCGCGCGCGGCTTACAACGCCTTGGGGCATTCCGGCCATTTGGGCCACATGAATACCAAAGCTGTGTTCGCTCCCTCCGGGCTTAAGCTTGCGCAAAAAAATCACCTTGTCGCTCACTTCCTTGACGCTTACGTTGTAATTCTTAATGCGCTTGAAAGTTGCAGCCATGTCGTTCAATTCATGGTAGTGCGTTGCAAAAAGCGTTTTGGCACGCGCATCCCGCCTCTCATGGATATACTCGGCAATAGCCCACGCGATGCTCACCCCGTCATAGGTACTTGTGCCCCGACCAATTTCATCAAGCAATACCAAGCTTCTGTTGGATAGATTGTTCAATATACTGGCGGTCTCATTCATTTCGACCATAAAGGTCGATTCGCCTGATGAGATGTTGTCACTGGCCCCAACACGCGTAAAAACTTTGTCAATCAATCCAATACGTGCTTCAGCTGCTGGTACGAAGCTCCCCATTTGCGCCATGATCACGATCAGTGCAGTTTGGCGGAGAAGTGCTGACTTTCCAGCCATGTTGGGTCCTGTGATCATCATAATTTGTTGCTTCCCGGTGTCGAGATATACATCATTGGCTACATACACTTCGCCTGCTGGCAGTTGCCTCTCAATAACGGGATGACGGCCTTCTTTTATTTCCAGAGCATAGCCATCGTTGATTTCCGGTTTTACGTAACTGCATTCTGCTGCTGCTTTTGCAAAAGACAACAAACAGTCAAGTTCAGCCACACGCTTGGCGTTGAGTTGTATAGGTTCAATATAACGGGCTACCTCCTCTACCAATTCGCCATAAAGCCGTGTTTCCACTGCCAAAATCTTTTCTTCGGCACCCATGATTTTTTCCTCATAGGTTTTCAATTCCGCGGTGATGTAGCGCTCAGCATTGACCAGCGTCTGTTTGCGCATCCAGCTTTCGGGTACCTTGTCCTTATGCGTATTACGCACCTCAATGTAGTAGCCGAATACGTTGTTGTAAGCTATTTTGAGCGAACTTATTCCCGTTGCTTCAATTTCTCTTCGCTGCATTTCTAACAAATGCTCCTTGCCGCGTGTGGTAATGTGGCGCAGCTCA
The DNA here is from genome assembly GCA_036751905.1 of Cryomorphaceae bacterium. Classification (GTDB taxonomy): domain Bacteria; phylum Bacteroidota; class Bacteroidia; order Flavobacteriales_D; family Cryomorphaceae; genus T3Sed10-241. The sequence goes on along the minus strand of DAIOTP010000013.1, from coordinate 38,755 downwards.
TCCAACTCCGAGCTTACTCCTTGCGCAATTACGCCCCCCTTATGTACTTGCGCTGGCGCATCGGGCGATATTTCGCTTGAAATGCGCTCTATCACTGATTTACACGGATTGATTTGTTCCGATATTTGGCGAAGCAATACACTGCTGGAGTTTGCCGTAAGGCTTTGGATAGGGCCCATGGCATTGAGCGCTCGCGCAAGTTGCAGTATTTCGCGTGGCTGTACGCGCCCTACAGCCACTTTGCTGACCAGCCGCTCTACATCACCAATTTTCTCAATTTGCTTGCCTATTCCGGTGGCCTCTTGCTGCTGGTCCAAAAGCCATTTCACGGCATCGTGCCGGTCAGCAATGGGTTTTACCTGCTTCAAAGGCAGCACCATCCACCGCTTTAACAACCTGCTGCCCATTGGGGAGGTGGTGCGGTCTAAAACATCAATCAAGGCTGTGGCCCCATCATGTGAGGGCTGAAGAAGTTCAAGATTGCGGATGGTAAAGCGGTCGAGCCACACATAATTGTCTTCATCAATACGGCTCAAACCCGATACATGGCCCAACTTTTCGTGGTGCGTTTCCCTCAAATAGTGCAATACCGCACCTGCCGCTATGATGCCAAGTTCCATCTCCTCCACACCATATCCTTTCAAGGACTTTGTGCCAAAATGAGAAAGGAGCAAGTCATAGGCAAAATCCGTGGTAAAAACCCAATCGTCGAGCCTGAAGGTGTGGTACTTGCCCCCGAAAGAATCCAAAAAACGGCGTTCAACTGAGCGTTGAAACAAGACTTCGCTTGGCTTAAACCCTTGTACCAACTTCTCTATGTAGGCCATACTGCCCTGGGCAGTCATAAATTCCCCCGTTGAAACATCGAGCAGCGCTAAACCAGCCAAATTTTGGTGGATATGAACTGCCGCCAGGAAGTTGTTGTGCTTGTGATCAAGTACCTGGTCATTGTACGATAGACCCGGGGTAACCAATTCCGTAACTCCCCGTTTTACAATGGTTTTGGTTTGCTTTGGATCCTCCAGCTGATCGCAAATAGCCACGCGGTATCCGGCCCTTACCAACTTTGGCAGGTAAGTATCGAGCGAATGGTGGGGAAAACCTGCAAGCTCCACATGCGATGCAGCGCCATTTTTTCGCTGCGTGAGCACAATTCCCAGCACCTGCGACGTTTTAATGGCGTCCTCGCCAAACGTTTCGTAGAAATCACCCACCCTGAAAAGCAAAAGTGCATCGGGATACTTGGCCTTTATGGTCAAGTACTGTTTCATTAGGGGCGTTTCGCTCGCCTGCGGTGTTTTGGATTTCTTCACTAGCCTTATGTATGCTGGAGGATTGAAACGCGAAAATACCAATACCTTTGCGGAAAGCTATCCTAGACAGCTGCGACTTTTCAATTATTATGAACACCAAATTACGTACTGATGAACTTGGACGCGTTGATTCAGCAACATTCAAAGCGCTGCCAAAGAAACCAATACACGTAATTCTTGACAGTGTAAGAAGCGCTCAAAATGTGGGCTCCATATTTAGAAGTATGGATGCTTTTCGTTGCACCAAGTTGTGGCTTTGCGGAATTAGTCCGAGTCCTCCCCACAAGGAGATCAACAAAACAGCCCTAGGTTCCACCCACACCGTAGATTGGGAATACACTACCAATACGATCGCAGTGGTCGAACTTCTTAAAAAACAAAAAGTCAGAGTATTGGCAGTAGAGCAAGCCCGTGATTCGGTATTCCTGAATGATTTTGAAAATGTAGAAATTGAAGGTGTGGCCTTTGTTTTTGGCAATGAAATCAACGGAGTACGACAGGAAGTGATTGACATCTGCGATGGTTGCGTAGAAATCGAACAGCATGGTACAAAACATTCCCTGAATGTATCCGTATGCGCAGGTATAGTGCTGTGGCATGCTACCCGATGTGTGCCATTTAAATTATCTTAGAAGGATTTGAGCATTTTTGTATCTTTCGGCGCCCAAAAGCAAAGCACAAATGCAAGCGAATAAACTTTCGCCTTTATTACTTTTGTTCAGTATATTGCTTTCTAGCACAATGTACAGCCAGTATTTTGGTACGCGAAGTACGTATTGGAAAAATCAGAGGCACACTGTAAGTTTTGGCTTGGGAGCGGCCAATTTTTTGGGAGAGCTTGGTGGCCGTGATCAAATTGGCTCCGATTTCATTTACGATCTTGAATGGTCAAAAACGAGGCCATCTGTGATGGTCAATTACCGGTATCAATTGGGTAGTCGTTTTCATGCCCGCACGCAGTTTACGTTTGGCTACATTGCCGGTAACGATGCTTTGACCAACGAAACCTTTCGTGAAAATAGAAACCTTCATTTCAGATCCCCAATTTTTGAAATGGCGCTGATGCTGGAAGGTGCCATACTTGATTTCAAAAGCAAAAACAGATATGGCGTTGGAGCTGGTAAAAAGGGTTTAGAAGGATGGTCATTGTCAGCCATCGCTGGGGTGGGGGTAACCCGCTTCAATCCGCAAGGCAATTTGGATGGGACTTGGTACAATCTGCGTCCGCTGCGCACTGAAGGGCAGGGCCTCGAAGGTGGGCCTGATCCATACTCACTTTACACATTGGTGATCCCACTCGGCTTCCGCATTGCTTATGAAATTAATAAGGAATGGACAGTTGGCTTTGAGTTGATTCACCGCATTACCTTCACCGATTACATGGACGATGTAAGTGGTGTTTATTATGACAACAACCTGCTCAGAGAAACTTTTGGAGATTTGTCTGCGCACTTTGCTGATCCTCATCTGGGTAATGTGCCTGGACAGACGGCTACCGGGCAGCAACGGGGTAATGCCCAGAAAAATGATGCCTACATGACTGCCCATCTGGCAGCCACCTACACCTTCAATCAGAAGCGGTTCAAGCGCTCCCGTGGTCGTGTTACCAAGCGTAAAACGCGGCGTGTAATTTTCTAAATCAAGCTTTTGTGAATTTCTCATGAAAGTGGAAGTGTCCGAATAGGGTCAAACTATAAAAGGTCTTGGCAAATAGGTTGTGCGCATGGTGACGCAGCGCGTGTAACAGTTGTCACATCCGCAGCCTCGAGGGCAGCTAATTTTGCGGAAGCAAGACCAGTATTTATGAACAGTCGAAAGCAACGCTACCTCATCGCCATCGCCCTGTGCCTTACCCTCGGCCTTGCACCTTTCTTTCCGGAGCCCCACCTTATCGGTAAATGGCGCTGGCTGCTTGGTGGTGCCGTGGGCATGCAAGCCATGGATTGGTTTGACCTGCTGCTGCATACCGCTCCTTTTGTATTGCTCATAGCACTTGTACTCACTGACCTTTTTGGTAGATTGAAAACCAAAAACGGGCAAAGAACCTCCTGAATTTTTCGATGGAGCAGGCAGATAGTCCTGATTCCCTTTGTTCTTTTGTGAACCTAAGTGGAACCATTTTCCACACAAGTGTGGAGCAACGATACCCAGAATTTGTGAAAAATCGCGCTGGAATCAGAGAAAATTAGAGATAAGCATCAGTTGTACAGCGCATTAAAAAATAGGGCCTTGCTGAGGCGCGGTTCTTGCAATTTTTGGATCCAAAACACAAATAGAAAACAATGAAAATTTTTGGAACCATCCTCGTCATTCTCGGGGTCTTGGGCGTCATCATCTTTGGCATTCAAGCCATCGGCGATTCTGAGTCGTTTAGCTTCCTGGGTATGGACATCGCCGTGAGCACTGCCAATTGGACTCCGCTTATCGTTTCGGCAGTGGTAGTGCTCATTGGTGTGCTTGTGATGCGGGCCAAAGGCAACCCCAGCAGGGCTTAAGTACCGCGTATCTTTGCCTGTTGCAGGAAGCATTCTGGTAAGCTGAGGTCGCAGATTGGGGTTCTGGCCAATGCCTTCATTTCACGTATTGAACCCTATACGGAAGTCCAGTCCTTGTTGTTCTATCCACTTGTTTTCATCACCAATGGAGGGGCAAGGATTTCAAAATGGCGTCTACGAACAGTTTACAACGATAATTATTTTTTAAAACCAACAAACCAGTCCCCTTATGAATGAATTAGGCAATGCCACCTTCGAGAATTACATTGGCTTGAATGATGGCTTTTCAGAAATGGCTTACCAAATGGTAGCCCACACCCTAACGCTCGGTTATGCAGTAATGCTCGCCGGGCTTTTTTATTTTATACTCACCCTCAAATCGGTTGCGCCAAAATACCGTATATCATCGGTGTTGTCGGTGGTGGTGATGGTATCGGCGTTCTTGCTGCTGTTTGCGCAGGCCAACAACTGGACCAGCAGTTTCGTTTTCGACAAAGAAGCGGGTCTTTACTTCCTTGGTGAAGGAGCCGACTTGTTCAACAACGGTTACCGTTACCTCAACTGGTTGATCGACGTGCCGATGTTGCTGTTCCAAATTCTGTTTGTCGTGACCCTCAAGCGGAGTAAATTCAACAGCGTCCGCAATCAGTTTTGGTTTTCGGGCGCAGGTATGATCATTACCGGATACATTGGGCAGTTCTATGAAGTGACCGATATTATGGCATTCGCCATATGGGGTGCAATTTCTACAGCATTTTTTGTACATATTCTGATCCTGATGCACCGCGTAATCAAGGAAGGACAGGAAGGTATACCCGCTGAGGCCGCCAAAGTATTGGGTGGCATTTGGATCTTGTTCCTCGTTTCGTGGATGCTCTACCCGGGCGCATACCTGATGCCACACCTTTTGGGCATTGAAGGAGGATTCTTCAACGAGTCGGGTGTGGTAGGGCGCCAAATGACCTATACCATTGCCGATGTATGCTCAAAAGTGATATACGGTGTAATGCTGACCCAAGTGGCGCAGATCATGAGCAAGGCGGAGGGATACGTCGAGGGGCGCTCGACCACCGCGGCAGCTTAAAAGCCAACTGAAATACAAACATTAAAAGAGGCCGAAGCAGTCCGGCCTTTTTTTATTTGTGTCTTTGAGGATCCCAAATTTGACCAAATGTGATAGCAGCCTTTGCTGAGTAACACCAACTTTATCTCATCGATTACCCAAATTATCAGTTATATACGACATACTTTAAGAGCCATTGATGCACTCTATAGCTGTCGGGTTCGAGCATGTGCCGCGTATGGCTTCACCTGCTTAAGGTACAGCATGCTGCCCGATGAAAGAGCAAAAAAAAACCGCCCAAAAGGCGGTTTTACAATTCTATTAAAGTGATGAAAGCTTATTTCAGCAGCTTCGCCAATTCGGCTTCAATTTTTTCCGCTTCTTCGTTGGCGAGTTCTGCATCCACAAGGATACGGCCGCTGTGCTCATCCACGATTATTTTTTGGCGGGCAGCTACATCGAGCTGTCGCTGTGGCGGAATGGTGATGTATGAACCTGCTGAGGCCTCACGGTCAATGGGCACTACGGCAAGCCCGTTTTTGCTTCCGTGGCGTATGCGCAGGTAAGCACCCACAAGGCGCTCATCAATCGAATTTTGCGCATCTTCACTCAGCTTTACGAGCAGGTCTTCTTCGCGCTTGGTTTCACCCACGATCTCATCGAGTTCATTGCGCTTGTTTTCCAAATCTTTTTTGCGGCCTTCTACTTCCTCGCGGGTAGCTTTCAGCACATCTTCTTTGGCGTCAATTTGGGCTTTGAATTCTTTGATGCGCTTGTCAGAGAGTTTTATTTCCAATTCCTGGAATTCCATCTCTTTGGCCAATGATTCGAACTCGCGGTTGTTGCGCACATTGTTTTGCTGCTCTTTGTACTTTTTGATAAGTGCTTTAGAGTCGGCAATGGCATTTTTCTTGCCAGTTATTTCATTCTCGAGGCCCTTCTTGTCGTCCTCCATTTTCTTGAGGCGGGTTTCGAGACCTGCTATTTCATCTTCCAAATCCTGCACTTCGAGGGGCAATTCACCCCGCACGATGCGGATAAGGTCAATACGGGAATCAATGAGTTGAAGGCGGTATAGCGACCTGAGTTTTTCCTCCGGGCTGCTGCCTGCTTTTACTTTGGTTTTTGCTTCGGCCATGAATCAATGATAATAGTGTACGGGATTGGTATTAACCTCCGTAAAATGGGTTGCAAAAGTACTAAAATTTTTGCGCAAAAACTCAGCCAAAAGATCAATCGTATATTGCTCGCTTTCAAAGTGTCCCACATCGGCGATCAGGATTTGCCCCTCAGCATCAAAAAATTCGTGGTATTTGAAGTCGCCCGTTACGAAGGCATCAGCGCAGGCTGCCTTGGCTGCACCGAGCAGGAAGCTGCCCGAACCGCCGCATAGCGCTACCTTTTGGATGTGGCCCTTTTCGGGAAATGCAGTGTGCCGCACCACGCTCAGCTTGAGCCTCTCCTTAAGCATGGCCAGAAAAGCACCCGGCTCAAGTGGCTCCGGCAATTGGCCTACAATACCATGGCCGGCATATTGGTTTTCATTGGCGATGTGGTGCAGGTAGTAGGCCACTTCTTCATAGGGGTGTGCTTTCCGCAAAATGCGTAGCATGGCAGCGTCCATGTGGCGCGGGAACATCAGCTCCACACGGGTTTCTGCTGCGGCTTCGGGCGTGCCCACTTTTCCCGTAAAGGGATCAGCACCCTCAAGCGGGGTGAAGGTGCCGGTGCCCTCAAGATTAAAGCTGCATGCGCCGTAATGGCCAATAACCCCTGCTCCGGCATCGAAGAGTGCTTGCTTTACTTCTTGTGCTTGGGGGCCCGGCACAAAAAATGTGAGCTTGCTCAGGGCATCTGCTTTGGGCTGCAGGATGCGGGTGTCGCGCAGCCCCAATTTTGCCGCAAGGCGTCCATTTACCCCCTCGGGCACGCTGTCCAGATTGGTATGGCTGGCATAAAGTGCGATGCCATGCCTGATGGCCTTGATTACGGTGCGCTCCACGTAATTGCTGCCAGTGAGCTTTTTAAGCCCCTTGAATACGATGGGGTGGTGGCTCACTATGAGGTTGCATCCTTTGTCAATTGCCTCATCGACGGTGCTTTCAATGCAGTCGAGGCTTACGAGTGCGGAGGTCACCTTGGCGTTGGGGTCACCAGTGATGAGGCCAGGGTTGTCATAACTTTCGGCATAAGCTTTTGGGGCAAAACTTTCAAGGCTGCGGATTACTTCTTTGATTTGTGTCATGCTAAGGCGGCATAATTTGCCGTAAAGGTATACAATGACCCACATCAGCCCATGGATACGCCCTTTGTCGTGGCCCTTCAGTGCCATCACTTGGCTGCGCAATACGCTCTACAGTAAGGGCATAATTCGTAGTGAGGCGCCTTTCGGCAAAAGCATTGTGCTGGGTAACCTCGCCTTGGGCGGTACGGGCAAAACCCCCCACACCGATTACCTGCTCCACTTGCTCAAGGGCCGCAAGGTGGCCGTGCTTAGCCGTGGCTACGGCCGCAGGAGCAAGGGATACCGGCCTGTGCAGCCGGGCAGCCTTCCCGATGAGGTGGGTGATGAGCCCCTGCTGCTCGCCTTGAAGCACCCCGAAGCCACCGTGGCGGTATGTGAAGACCGACTGGAGGGACTGCACCGCCTCCATGCGGAGCATGCATCGCTGGAACTGGCATTGCTCGATGATGCCCTGCAGCACCGCCGGTTGAAGGGGGGGCTCAACCTATTGCTCAGCACATGGCAGCGGCCCTTCACCCGCGACGCCCTGCTGCCGGCGGGCAGCTTACGCGACCACCCGCTGCGCGCCCGCGATGCACACGCCATCATTGTGAGCAAAATCCCCGCCACTGCATCAGCGGCTCACAAGGAGGCACTGCTCCGCGAGCTGGCCTACCTTGGCAAGCCGGTGTTCTTTTCGGGGCTACGCTACGCTGCGCCCCGCTTGTTTTCCGCTGGGGCACAGGGCTCAACAAGCCTAAGCGCATATCCAAATGTATTGCTCCTCAGTGCTATTGCCAATGCCAACTTGTTCGAGGCCGAAGCCCGCCGCAGCTATCCTGTAGTGGAGCACCTGCGCTACCGCGACCACCACCGCTTCGGGAAGGCTGAGGTGGAGCGCATCCGCGAATTTATTGGTAAGTTTGCGCCCGGTGCTATTGCCCTGCTTACCACAGAAAAAGACGCAGTGAGGTTGCAGCCTTTGCTTCCTGAGCTACAGTCGATTTCACTGCCTTGCTACAGCCTTGGCATCGAAGTGGATTTCGGGGAACAAGCCCAGGAATTTCAGAAATTTATACTGAACTATGTTGAATCTTGACCGTGCGCTCGCCTTTGTAAAAGAGAAAATGCCTTTCGTGCCCCAAGTGGGCATCATCCTGGGTTCAGGCCTGGGTAGCCTGGGCGAGCAAATTGACATCGACCTTGAAATACCGTACAGCGATATTCCCGACTTTCCGCATTCCACTGTGCACGGGCACAAAGGCACCCTTGCCTTCGGGCGCTTTGGTGGCAAGCAGGTGGTGGCCATGCGTGGCCGTTTTCATTATTACGAAGGCTACACCATGGACCAGGTGGTGATGCCGGTGCGCATCATGGCCCTTATTGGCGTAAAGCGCCTCATGGTGAGCAATGCCTGTGGAGGCGTAAATCCCGATTTTGAAATCGGCGACCTGATGATGATCACCGACCACATCAACCTCTTTCCCACCAACCCGCTCATGGGCCCCAACAACGACAGCTGGGGGCCCCGCTTCCCTGACATGATGAAAACCTACAGCAAGGAGCTTATGGCCTTGGCACGCGAAGTAGCCAGCGCACAGGGCACCAGGCTACAGGAAGGCGTGTACGCCGGGCTGACTGGCCCATGCCTTGAAACGCCTGCTGAGTACAAGTATGTACGCACCATTGGCGCTGACGCCGTGGGAATGAGCACCGTGCCCGAAGTGATTGCCGCACGCCACATGGGCATGGAATGCTTCGGGATGAGCGTAATTACCGATCTTGGGGTGGAAGGACGCATCATGGAGACCACCCATGAGGATGTAGTGGCCGCAGCCAGTGCCGCTTCCGCAAAAATGGTTCCCCTATTTCGCGGTATAATTGAAAAGCTATGACCGAAGAGCGCGAGGAAATTCTCAACAAATACCAGCTGGTGGTGGGCCTTGAAATCCACGCACAGCTCATAACCCATTCCAAGGCTTATTCCGGTGCGGTAAACGCTTACGGAGATTTGCCCAATGCCAACACTTGTCCCCTCACGCTAGGGCATCCCGGTACCCTGCCCCGGGTAAATGAGGCGGTGGTGCAGCACGCCATCCGCCTCGGGTTGGCTACGCATTGCAGCCTCACCCGCGAAATGCACTTCGCGCGCAAGAACTACTTCTATGCCGATTTGCCGAAAGGCTACCAAATCACCCAGGACAAAACCCCCATATGCACTGAGGGTTACCTGATGGTGAAGGATGCCGATGGCAACGACAAGCGCATTGGCATCACGCGGATTCACATTGAAGAAGATGCCGGTAAAAGCATCCACGACCAGGATCCATTCAACACGCTGGTCGATTTGAACCGCGCCGGTGTTCCTCTGCTGGAAATTGTGTCGGAGCCTGACATACGGAGTATTGAGGAGGCCTACAATTACCTTGCAGAAGTGCGCCGACTGGTCCGCTATCTCGACATATGCGATGGCAATATGGAGGAAGGCAGCATGCGCTGCGATGCCAATGTGTCGGTAATGCTCAAGGGCAGCACCACTTACGGCAATCGCTGCGAGGTGAAAAACATGAACTCCCTGCGCAACGTGCAGCGCGCCATTACTTATGAAATGAAGCGGCAGGTAGCCATCCTTGAAGACGGCGGCCAAGTGGAGCAACAAACGCGCAGCTTTGATGCCGTGAATGGGACCACCTTCAGCCTCCGTGGCAAAGAGGATGCACACGACTACCGCTACTTTCCTGAACCCGACATTCTACCGCTGGAACTTACCGAAATGACCATTAAAGGGGTGCAAGCAGCCATGCCACCCCTTCCACGCGACCTCTATAAGCGCTATGTGGAAGAACTTGGCCTTAGTGAATACGATGCAGCCCTGCTCACCGAGAGCAAGCCCATTGCCATGTATTATGAGGAATTGATCAAGCACACTGCAAGCCATAAAGCTGCAGCCAACTGGCTCATGGTCGACATCAAGGGCCACCTGAACCAAACAGCCACACACATCGAAGATTTTCCCATCAGCCCGGTGCAAATTGCCGCCCTTATTACCTTGATTGAGAGTGGTAAGGTGAGTCACAGTGTGGCCGCTCAGCGCATTTTTCCGTTGATGGTGGAGCAACCGCAGCAATCGCCCGAAGTGCTTGCAAAGGCGCATGACCTCATCCAGCAGAGCGACAATGCTTGGCTTGAAAATATTGCAAAGCAAGCCCTTGCGGCCTACCCTGACAAAGTAGAGGCGTACAAAAAGGGCAACAAGGGAATGCTCGGCCTGTTTATGGGTGAAGTAATGAAATTGTCAGACAAAAAGGCCAATCCAAAAATGGCCAGTGATATCCTAAAGCAAATTCTCGAATCATGAAAATACGTGCATTTATCGCCATTTGCGGAAGCGCGCTCATTCTGGCCTCATGCAGTAAGAAAAAAGAAAACGGCGTAGCTGTGGAAGGCAGCATCGCCAATGCTGAGGGCAGCAAAGTGGCCCTGCTGCACTATATGGGCAATGTGCCTGATACCCTGGGCAAAGCTACTCTGGGTACCGATGGGGCCTTTGCCTTTACAGCGCCGCCAGCCCGTTTTAGTTTTTATACGCTCGAAGTGGCCGACGCGCCTCCCATTTTCCTTGCTTTCGACAGCAGTGAGGGTCCCATCAAAATCACTGCCGATCTCAATCGCCTGGACCGCACGTATGATGTGTCGGGCAGCAAAGGCAGCGAGGAGGTGCGCAATTACTTCATAGCAGGCACTGTGTATGAACAACGTCTCGATTCATTGATGAAGGGCATGCAGGCAGCTGTAGCAAGTGGCGATCAGGACCTGCGCGTACAATTGGGCAATGCTTACAACGATGCCCGCAAAGAATACCGCGAATACCTTGTGAATCACATTGAAAAAAACCCGGGAAGTGTAGCCAATTACAGCATCCTTCAGCGTATGGATCCCGGGCAGGATTTTGAACTTTACCTAAAGGTGCGCGATGCGCTGGGCGAACGCATGGCCGGTTACTTCTTTTTTGATGCGCTTGCAGAGCGCATTGCACAGGTAGAGCGGCAGAGGCAGGCAGAAAACTTTCTCGCCCCTGGCAGCCCTGCCCCCGACATCATCTTGCCCGACCCTGATGGCAAAAATATAGCCCTCTCTTCCCTGCGCGGGAAGTATGTCTTGATCGACTTTTGGGCGTCATGGTGTAAACCCTGTAGGCTCGAAAATCCCAATGTGGTGAAGATGTACAAAAAATACAGCGGCAAGAACTTCGAAATATATGGGGTGTCGCTCGACAGGGACCGTGACAAATGGCTGGAAGCCATCAAAGAAGATAAACTTACCTGGCCACATGTAAGCGATTTGCAATTTTGGAATTCAGCGGCAGCCCAGTTGTACAACATACAGTCCATTCCCTTCACGCTGCTCATTGATCCTGAGGGAAATGTGGTTCAAAAGAACCTTCGTGGTCGCAATTTGGAGAACAAACTCGAAGAGCTTTTAGGTAGTTCATAAAGTATCCATGGCAGGGCGGTACTACTTCCTATCCGACTTTCATTTGGGGGCACCTGATGCGCTGAGCAGCCTTGAGCGTGAAAAGAAGTTGGTGTCCTTTCTCGCTGAAATTGAACACGATGTGTCCGAGCTCTTCATCCTCGGCGATGTATTCGACTTCTGGTTTGAGTACAAGCATGTGGTGCCCAGGGGTTATGTGCGCCTGCTTGGCAAACTCGCAGAAATGAGCGACCGCGGTATCCCCATCCACTGGTTCACAGGCAACCATGACATGTGGATTTTTGATTACATGCCAAGTGAGCTAGGGGTGCAGCTGCACCGGGCGCCGATACGCCGTAACCTTTACGGCAAAAGCTTCTACATAGGCCATGGCGATGGACTCGGGCCGGGTGACCATGGCTATAAGTTTATCAAAAAGGTATTTGCTTCCGGCTTGTGCCAATGGCTTTTTGCACGCCTTCACCCAAACTTTGGCATAGGGATGGCCAATTACTTCTCTGGAAGCAGCCGCAAAGCCAACCGACAGAAGGATGAGGTGTTTCTGGGCAAAGAAGGGGAGTGGCTGGCGCAGTACTGTGAAGAGATGGATGCCAGACAACCCACCGATTATTACTTGTTTGGACACCGCCACCTGCCCATGATCATCCGCCTGAAGCGCGGCGGTCTTTACATCAATACAGGTGACTGGATAGGGCCTTGCACCTATGCGGTTTTTGATGCTGAAGGCATGCAATACAAGGCTTTTGGAAAATCCATTCCAGTGGTGTATGGGGATGGGCTGGCGGCATTGTAAAATAAACTGAACGGGTAGCACTTGTGAGACAGCAAAAGAGGGTTTGGACCTGCAATTCCGGTTGCTCAATTTTTCGCAGCATTTCAAATGCTGAGGAACTGTACTAAAGTGCCTAAAATTAACTCCACTTCCCCGCCCAGTAGCGCATCAGGTCGGCGAGGCGGTGGGTGTAGCCCATCTCATTGTCGTACCAGCCCACTACTTTTACCATGTTGCCAATCACCGAGGTAAGTTGGGCATCAAAGACGCAGGAGTGCGGATTGCCAATGACATCCACGCTCACAAGTGGCTTTTCGGTATACTCGAGGTAGGGCTTCCACCGTCCTTCTGAAGCTTCTTTTGCAAAAAGCGCATTGAGCTTGCTCGCTGTGATTTGCTCCTTAACGATGAAGGTGATGTCGGTCAGCGATCCGTTGGGCACAGGGACACGGATGCCGGCCCCACCGAGTTTGCCCTCGAGGTGGGGAAAAATTTTGGTGACTGCCTTGGCCGCGCCTGTGCTGGTGGGAATGATGGAGAGGGCTGCTGCCCGTGCACGACGCAGGTCGCTGTGGGCGGTGTCATGGAGGGTTTGGTCGCCGGTGTAGGAGTGCACGGTGGTTACGTAGCCGCTTTCTATGGTGCAGGCGCGGTCCACGATATCGAGCAAAGGCGCCGCGCAATTGGTGGTGCATGAAGCGTTGGAAATGACCTGCTCGCTGCCGTCCAGCAATTGTTCATTCGCTCCCATCACAATTGTTTTTACAGGCTCACCGGAGGGTACGGCACTGATGATCACCCTCGGCGCTCCGGCATCAAGGTGGTCTTGCACCGCCGGAGCGGTTTTGAACTTGCCTGTGCACTCTACCACCACATCTATTCCGTACTCGCCCCAGGGAATGTTGCGAGGTTCGCGCTCATGGTGCAGGGCTACCTGCTGTTTATTGGCATGCAGCCAGCCCTGGCTGTGGCTTGTGTCAGCCTGCCAGCGCCCGTGTATGCTGTCGAATTCCAGGAGGTGGGCCATGGCCTCGGGGCTGCCAAGGTCGTTGATGGCCACCAGCTCAAAGGGGCTTTCGGGCTGCGAAAGGATGAGTCGGCTCAAGCTACGGCCTATGCGGCCAAAGCCATTGATGCCAACGCGGATGCGTTTACCCATGTAATTTCAATAATTGAGATGAAGCAAAAGTAAAGAGATTGCACGTACACCCCGTAACAGAGGGTTTAGAACAGATGCTTCTCAGCGTGGTAGGAGGAGCGCACGAGGGGGCCGCTTTCCACATAGCGAAATCCTTTGGCCAGGCCTATTTCGCGGTATTCCGCAAATTTTTCGGGGGTGATGAACTCTACCACCGGCAGGTGCTTGCGTGTGGGTTGTAAATACTGCCCCAAGGTGAGGATGTCCACATTGACGGCCCTGAGGTCGTCCATGGTTTCCAATACTTCCTGTTCGGTTTCACCCAGGCCGAGCATTACACCGCTTTTGGTGCGCATGCCTCCTTTTTTGAGACGGCGTAGCACTTCGAGGCTGCGGTCATATTTGGCTTGTATGCGTACTTGCTTGGTGAGGCGGCGCACCGTTTCGAGGTTATGTGATACAATTTCAGGAGCCACGTCGATGATGCGCTGCAGGTTTACCCAATTGCCTGCAAAGTCGGGGATCAAGGTTTCCATGGTGGTATTGGGCGACTGGTACCGTATGGCTTTCACCGTTTGTTCCCAAATGAGGCTGCCTCCGTCTTGGAGGTCGTCGCGGTCCACAGAGGTGATAACACAATGCTTCACGCCCATCAACTTTACGGAGCGCGCCACGCGGCCAGGTTCAAATTCGTCGACCGCTTCGGGGCGGCCGGTATCCACCGCGCAAAATCCGCAGGAGCGGGTGCAGATGTTTCCCAGGATCATAAAGGTAGCAGTGCCTTCACCCCAGCACTCGCCCATGTTGGGGCAACTGCCGCTTTCGCAAATGGTGTGGAGCTTGTGCTCTTCCACTATTTTACGCACGTTGCGGTAGGCTTCACCTGTAGGCAATTTCACACGAAGCCATTTTGGTTTTTGAACCCTGAATGGCTTTTCAATCACTTCTGCTTCTTGCATTTACCTGTTGTATTTTTTCCCGAATTGCAAAGTTACGAATAAGTTGACGAAGAGGTTGGTATTGGTGGTAGAGGCCATAATCTCAATGTCGCTCAGCGGATAGTAATCCACAGCCACGCCCACCTCCAGGCCTTTGATTCCCTCCCGTCGGGGATCGTAGTCGAAATTAAGCGCGAAGGCCCCGTGGAGCCCTGGCTGGAACTCTATTTCATTGAAGCCGCGCATACCTCCAGCCCTGCCGAATATATCCGAACGTTCGTAGTGCTCAAGTGAGGCCCGATCCACCACAATACGGCGTAGCCCTGTGATTTCATCAGGCACGAGCAGCTCCAGGTACACGGGTTTTGTAAATCCCAATGAAGGTCCTATGCGCCAAGCATACCCTATTGCCACCCCGCTTGTGCGGATTTTATCATACTTCATTACCCTTTTTCCGTAGGTAGGCCTGAACAAGAAGAATCCGTTCAACTTGCCGTATACATAGCTTCGGCTATCTTCATAAAAAGGGTTGAGGCTCCGTACCTCTTGTGGATGCCGCATGATGGCAAAATCGAGTTGATACGTTTTGGCTTTAAAAGCAGTTTCATTGCGGCCATAGGTGAAGCTTCCGCCAAAACCATTGGTGTGAAGGAAAACACCACCGTACATCATTTCCTTGTAAACCACACTGGCCTCGTCGAATATGGTAGCCTTCTGTTCAGGAGCCTGCGCCCAGAGCTTGGCGGAGGCAAATAGGCACATCGCGCACGTGATAAAGTGTATTTTTACGGAGCTTTTCACAGAATACAAACAGAATATAAAGTTACAAAGTTTATGCCTACATCCAAGGTTTTTTATAAAGGCGAATTGCGCACACTTTGCGTGCATGAGCAGTCCGGCCAAAGCATTTATACCGATGCACCTACCGACAACCATGGCCTGGGTCAAGCCTTTTCGCCTACCGACCTCGCAGCCACTTCGCTTGCCACCTGCATGCTCACCGTCATGGGCATTGCTGCTGAGGGGCGCTCCCTTTCATTTGCGGAAGCAGAGGCGCACGTAACCAAAGTGATGGGCAGCGCTCCCAGACGCATAACAGCTATACACATTGACATGAAAATACCCGACCCGGGTTATACAGAAAAAGAGCGTGATTTGCTGGAAGCTACTGCATTGCATTGTCCCGTAGCAAAAAGTATTCATCCCGATATTGAGGTGAAGGTCAACTTCAGCTATACGCAGTAAGTCACACTTCGGTGGTGATGGCCTCCGGCCTCACTTCCATGTGCGACTTTACAGACACCATTTGGCCTGCCTTGATCACAAACATTTGGGGAGATTCATGTTGTACCCCGCTCCACGTCGCCATGGCTTGACTGAGTGCTCGGTTGCGAATCACATCGATAAGAAGGTATTGTACATTAGAGGTGGGCTTGCGCTCCAACCTTGACATGGCCATGCTGCTTACACCACAGCGTGTGCTGTGCTTGAGTACAACAAGTGTGGTGCCTGTAGTGGATGACTCGTCGATACGCTGCATGAGCTCCTCAGCAGTGCTTAGCTCATACCACATAATTCAACTGTTGCTGTCGTTCTTTTGCACTGGCTCTACACTGCTATAAGCGGCACAGGCTTGCTTTTGGGTGCGACAAGAAGAAGCCGCAATACCCACTACAAACATGAGTAACAACAACCATCCCATTTTTTTCATGCTGGTATTCTTTGGCATTATCTCTTGCAAATATATGCTAAACGATCGAAAGTGCGTTAAATTTGTCTCGAGCACCTCGATTTGGCATTTTTTACAAATATTTTACCAACGCGCATTACGTTGAGCAGCACATGGCCGTTTACTTTTCTGTTCACAGTACTCTTTGGTCTTTATGCGGTGGCCCTGTCTGCACAAGGCAGTAATTTTGTATTGGAGCTTAGCCAGCCCGACGATGGCAGCCGCATTCCACTGCAAAAACCCAAATCTTTTGCCGACAGCATTTCTGTACTTGATTACCTGCGCAATGTGAGAATGGAGTTGATTGCAGAGGGGTATCTCGCAGCATCATTTGATGGCCTTGTATGGCAGGCCGATACCTTGCGGGCCGAGCT
The DNA here is from genome assembly GCA_036751905.1 of Cryomorphaceae bacterium. Lineage (GTDB taxonomy): Bacteria > Bacteroidota > Bacteroidia > Flavobacteriales_D > Cryomorphaceae > T3Sed10-241. The sequence continues at coordinate 22,215 of DAIOTP010000013.1, read as the reverse complement.
GAATGCTGGGGAGCGGTACCGTTGGGCCCATTTAAAGGCGGGCAATGTCAGGGAAGAAATACTGAGCCGGGTGGGTTACCGCGAAAGATTCTACGCCGACAATGTCTTCAAACCTGCCGAGATTTCGAGCTTGTTTGAAAGCCTGCTCAACCACGCCGAAAACAATGGCTATCCCTTCGCGCAAATAGGGCTCGATAGCGTGAACTTGCTCAATGACAATATTCGTGCTTCTCTGCGCATGGACCTCGCGAAGTACACAGTGATTGACAGCATCATCATCAAGGGCGATTTGCACACCAACCGACGTGTCATAGAGAACCATCTTGGGCTGGTGAAGAATGCTCCTTACAACCAGCGCACCCTGAGCCGCATTCCCAATCGCCTGCGTGAGCTCCCTTATGTGCGTGTAATCAAGCCCTACGAAGTGGGTATGCGCAGTGGCAAAGCCGATGTATACCTTTATCTCGACAACCGCAAGGCGAGCAATTTCGATGGGGTGTTGGGCATATTGCCGAATCCGGTAACGGGTGAGGTCACGGTGACAGGCGACGTGCAACTTGACCTCATGAATGCACTGAAGGCGGGTGAGCGCATCAATATGCGGTGGCAGCGTTTGCAAACCCGTACCCAACAACTCGATGTGGCAGCGCTGTATCCTTTTGTTTTTGGGACGCCGCTCGGTGCTGAATTTCGCATCAACCTTTTCAGGCAAGACACCCTCTTCAGTCAGCTCAATTTGCATGCGGGCATACCTTATTTTCTCAAAGGCAGTAACCATATAAAGGTATATGTGGAAGAGATGCAAGCCAATGTGATTTCACCATCGGCCTACCAACTTGGCCGTTTTGTTGACTCCAGATCAACCCTTTTCGGATTGGGGGCTGTGCTCAGCGATTTGGATTATCGCTTTAACCCGCGAAAAGGATACAGCCTTGATGCTGCGGTAGCGGCGGGTACCAAGCGCATACAGGAAAATACGCTTGCACCGGAAGGCTTTTACGATAATTTGCGCTTGCGGAGTGAGGTGTACAATGCCAGCGCCCTGCTGCGGTACTTCCAGCCCATAGCCCGACGCGCCACAGTAATGCTCCGCATGCGCGGGGGCTACTTCCTCAATGACAACATGTTTGAAAACGAGGCATACCGAATCGGCGGCTTGCGCAGTCTCCGGGGATTTGATGAGCAGGCCATTTTTGCCACAGGATTTGCCATATTCACAGCCGAATACCGCTTCTTGTTTGAAGAAAATTCCAACCTCTTCCTCTTTTTCGACCAGGGAATGTATGAAAACAGGCTTGGCAGCAACACCGTCCGCGATACCCCTTTTGGTTTTGGGGGAGGAATCAACTTCGAAACAGCAGCAGGTATTTTTTCGTTGACGTATGCGTTGGGCAGGCAATTTGATAACACCATTGAATTGCGCAGCGGTAAACTACACTTTGGCTTTGTCAATTTTTTCTAAACATATCAAAATTTTGCTTCTTGCGGCAGTGGCCTGTATTGGCTTTGGCCACGGCCCGGCCGCCGAAAGCGACAATGAGGCCATGGTGGGATTCCTGCGTGACTACCTGCGCATCAAGTACAAGGACCAGCAATTTGAACGTTTTATTTATGTGGCTGCCAAGCGGCAACGGCTCTACCTTGTGGATGGTGACCTCATCGAGGCCACCTATATTATAAGCTCCGCCAAAAATGGCATCGGTGCTGCCACAGGAAGTTTTCAGACCCCTCCCGGCCTGCACCATGTTGCAGAAAAGGTCGGCTCAGAATTGCCCGCCAACAGCGTATTGAAGAACAAAATGCCTACCGGAGTCAAAGCCAAAGTAATAACTGAGCCCCGCAGCAACGGTGAAGATGTGATCACCACACGCATACTGCACCTGCGTGGCCTTGAGCCAGGCGTGAATGCCGGTGATGGGCGTGACTCTTACAGCCGGGGCATCTTCATACACGGCACCCATGAGGAAGGCCTGCTGGGTACACCAGCAAGCAAGGGCTGCATACGCATGTCCAATATGGACGTGATTGACCTTTTTAATCGGATTGAAGTTGGTACCTTTGTGGTGATACTCAACAATTGAGTGCATTCAGAGCGTGGACTTTACCTTGATCATCGTACTCATTTTGGCCCTGCTAGCGGGGCTTCTGCTTGGTTTTTTTATCGCCTTACGGCAAAAAAAGCTTTCGCCTGAACTCCGCACACTGCGCGAGGAGGCCGAACAACTGCGCATGGCAGTGCACACCGAAAAAGCCCAGGCAGCCACCCAGCAGCTGCGGGTGGAAGAGTTGAGGCAAGAGGGCGCAGAGCTCAGACGCCAATTGGCGGATGCTTCGGATCGCGCTGCACGCCTTGAAACTGCCAAGGAAGCCGCCGAAAAACTCAATGAGTTGCAAAGGAGTGATATAGCACTCATGCAAGAGACCTTTAGAAAGGATTTTGAGCTGTTGGCAAACAGGATTTTTACGGAGAAATCCGAAAAATTCAACCAACATAGCCGTGCCAGCATCGACCAGGTATTGGAGCCGCTTAAGGTAAGGCTTAAGGAGTTTCAGGAAAAGGTTGACTCTACGCACAAAGAAAGCCTAATGCAAGCAAGCAGCCTGAGGGAGGAGATAAAGCACCTGCGTGATACTGGGCAACGCATGAGCCAGGAAGCGGAAAACCTGACAAAAGCTTTGCGAAACGACAGCAAGGTACAAGGCAATTGGGGGGAATACATTCTGGAGCGCATCATGGAAAATTCAGGGCTGGTGAAAGGCAGAGAGTACTTCATTCAGCAGAGCTTCACAACCGATGATGGCCGCAGATTGCAACCCGATGTACTGGTAAAACTTCCTGAAGACAAATGGATTGTGGTAGACAGCAAGGTCTCCCTCACCGCATATGACCGCTTTGTGAACGCTGAGGACAGCAAAGAGAAGGAACTGAACCTAAAGGCCCATACCCTTTCCATGCGTACCCACTTCAAGGGCCTTTCCGGCAAAAACTACAACACCCTGGCCGAAGGCCGGAACCTCGATTTCATACTGATGTTTATACCCATTGAGTCGGCATACCTCAGTGCACTCAATGCCGAACCCGACCTCTTCAATGAGGCATATGATCGTGGCATAGTCATGGTGTGTCCGAGCACATTGCTGGCATCGCTCAAAATAATTGCCTCTACCTGGAAGCACGAATATCAGAACAAGAATGCTTTAGAAATAGCAACACGTGGCAAGCTGCTTTTGGAAAAGTTTACCAACTTTGTAGAAGACCTTGACAAAGTAGGCTTGCAGTTGGAGCGCACCAATGGTGCTTACCAGGACGCTATGAACAAACTAAGCAAGGGACGCGGTAACCTGATCACTCAGGCGCAGCAACTCGAAGAACTCGGAGTAAAGGCAACAAAGAAAATCAGTGAACGCACTTAGGCACATACAATGCTGCAATGGGCACATCGGCAAAAGTGGCATGGTTCTGCTTTTGTGTGGCTTGCTGTTGTATGGCTGCAAGAAGACTGAAGATATTTCACGCACCACTATTATTGATTACACCGTTGAGGAACTCAACATAGAAACTGAATTTCAGGCTTTCCACGATTCAAAAGACAGCACACGCCTTTTTGTAAAGCTCAATACCAAGCACCTGCTCTATGCGCGAACGGGTGGTGATGGTTTTCGGGCCCGGGTACAACTGGTCATTGTGCCGTATATTCTTGGTGACCAGGCGGTATACAAGCTCAAAGGCAAAACCATACAAATGGATGACGTTGATGACTTGAAGCAAGCCAAGGAATTGCTGGCCAGCACCATGCTTTATTTGCCGGAAGGCAAGAATTACAGCCTGAGCATCAAGATTATTGACCTGAACAAAAAGCGCGAAATTACCAAGACCCATTTTTGTGAGAAGCACTATCCACACTCGGCACCCTACTTCCAGGCGGCCATGCATGATATACGCATACCTTTATTTACTGACCGCATTCGCGCCGATCAAACCTACATCATAAAGACGAATGCCAGCCCCACCGGCTTGGTTCACGTGAAGTACTACAACCGGAGCTTTCCCATGCCTCCCCCGCCATTTGCATATTTCGAGCGACGGAGTTTCGATTACACCCCCGACAGTACTTTCACACTCATGCTCGACCCCTGGAACAAAGCCATGTTCACGGCGCCTTCAAGTGGATTCTATCACTTTCAGGTTGATCCCAAACAAAAGGAAGGATACACCCTTTTTGTGTCGAATGCGGATCATCCAGAAGTTACTGAGGTACAGCAATTGATAGAACCATTTCGCTATCTCGTGAGCTCAAAGGAGTTCGCCAATGTGGCAAATGACCCGGAGCAGAAGTTGACATTTGAAAACTACTGGATTGAGTGGAGTGGCAACAAGGAGCGCGCAAGATCCAGCATCAAAGCATTTTATACAAGGGTAGAAGATGCCAACCGCTACTTCAGCGCGCATGTTGATGGATGGAAGAGCGACAGAGGAATTATTTATATAGTCTACGGCAAACCCAATAAGGTATACCGCAGTGCATCGGTGGAAACCTGGATTTATGGTGAGGAAAACAATCCGATGAGCATATCCTTCAATTTCACGAAAGTGATCAATCCCTTTACGGCAAATGATTTTGTGCTGAACCGGGAGGAGTATTACAAACCGAGCTGGTACCGCTCACTTGAAGCCTGGCGCAACGGCCGAATTTATTAAGCAATAGCATGAAAAGAAGCGACCTAGTGTACGGGGTGCACCCCGTACTTGAAGCCCTGCAAAGCGACAAAACCATTGAAAAAGTGCTGCTGCAAAAAGGATTGCAGCTCGAGAATACCCAAAAACTCCTCGGGAAAATAAGGGAAGCTGGGGTAGCCATACAGTATGTTCCCAAAGTAAAGCTCGATGGCATAACCCGAAAAAATCACCAAGGAGTCATTGCTTTCATTTCGCCCATTGAGTATACCAAGCTGGAATGGTTGCTTCCTACGATTTTTGAAAAGGGGGAGAATCCGTTTTTTCTCGTGCTTGATCACATCACCGATGTGCGCAACTTCGGCGCGATATGCCGCAGTGCTGAGTGCGCCGGGATGCATGGCGTGATTATCCCAGCCCGGGGAGCTGCCCAAGTGAATGAGGACGCCGTGAAAACATCGGCAGGAGCGCTGCTCAATTTGCCCATATGCAAGGAGCACTCGCTCGAGGGGGCTTTGAAGTTTCTCAAGGAGAGTGGTGTACGCATTGTAGCATGCCATGAAAAGGGAGAGCGTACGCACTACGAGGTCGATATGTCACAGCCTGTAGCCATACTGTTGGGCTCAGAGGATTTGGGCATTTCACCAGCCTTACAAGCAGAGGCACAGGAGCATATGCACATACCTATGTTGGGCAGCACGCCATCGCTGAACGTGTCAGCGGCGGCGGCAGTTGTGGTGTTTGAGGCCCTGCGGCAGCGGGGTTCCCGTTGAAATTTGCCCGATGTAACAAGCATGGTAATGAACCTTCCCGGACTTATTGATACCGGGCTCTTTAAAACTTTCCTTCATTGAAGCAAGGTATATCCAAAGCCGTGACTTACTTTTAAATTGTCAAAGTCCATTGCTTACAAAGGAACCTACACTGAATGAAATCCATTTTCTCCTACCTGCTCGGAAGCGCAATGCTCATGGTCATAAACACCACTACCGCGCACGCACAACAAGAGCCACACTACCGCTATTTCGAAATCACAAGTCTTCAACTTAATGACAGCCAGGTCAAAGCTATGGAAACATCATTACTCCGCAATGAGGCCATGCGCATCGATCAAGTCTGTATGAACCAGAATGCGCTGTTGGTATCTGTGAACGCAAATTATCCCAAAAGAATAGAGGATATTACCGCAGAACTGCAATCGATCGGAAAAAAAAGTTGGAAAACAAAGGAATTGCCCACGGTAAGCCCCATCAGTGCCCAGATCAAAGATGCGTGGTGCCAATAATTAGAAAAGACATTTATGAAGTATAGACATCTATCCACAGTTGTAAGATTCCTCTTTTTGGCGCTCATTTTCGTTATGTCGGGCGTGCACTTGCGCGCCCAGGTCAGTGTGCAGCCCGGAGGCTCAGCCCTTGGCCTCAGCGAACTGATCAATGGCAATGGAGTGCAAATTCTGAATGCCACAATCAATTGTGCCGATGGCGCATATGGCCGGTACAGTATAGAGAACATTCCCGGTATCAGCTCATCAGTGGGGCTTGTGCTCTCTACGGGCAGTGTGCTCGACGCAGCGGGCCCCAACTTGAGCAATGTCACTACCACCGAGTGGTTTACACCAGGCGATCCTCAGATCAGTGTCATTGCAGGTGCCACAAGTTTTGATGCCTGTTCGTTCGAGTTCGATGTGGTTCCGGTTGGAGATACATTGCGGTTCAATTTTACGTTTGCCAGTGAGGAATATGAGGAGTACGTTGGCACGCCATTCAATGACGCTTTCGCATTTTTGATCAGTGGGCCCGGGATTGCAGGCGACCCAGGGCTTGGCGGCTTTGAGAATATTGCCCTCGTGCCCAATACATCCACTGCGGTTTCCATAAATTCCGTAAACAATGGAAACCCTGATATCAACTTTGCTCCGGTCAACCCCCAGTTTTTCGTTTCAAATCCAATATCCAACACAAGCCTTTTCGAATACGACGGCTACACCACGGGTCTATTTGCCGAAAAGGTGCTGGCCCCTTGTGATACGTTTAGACTTAAATTGGTGATTGCGGATGTGGGCGACCGCAAATGGGACAGCAGCGTTTTTATTGAAGCCATTGAGAGCAATAGTGTTACACTCACTGCAAGCACTGTTGGTGAAATTGACGAAATGATCCGCGGCTGCAATGAAGGAACTGTTGTTTTCACGCGTTCGCCTGTCACCGGCAGCCCACTTGACATTACTTACTTTATTGGCGGCAGCGCTATCAATGGAGTAGATTACCCGGCCATTGGCAATCCTGATCCGCTGGTACCCAAATCGATTGCCATACCTGCCGGTGAGGCTTCGGCAAGTATTGATATTTTGCCCTTTGTAACAGGGACCACCGATGGCCCGAGGGAAATCATCTTCTACATCGGCAATCCGCTGTGCCAGGGTACCGTCCAAGACAGCCTTGTTTTTGCGATACTCGACGAGCTCACGGTGGATGTGGTGCCTCCGCTTGCTTTCCTCTGTCCCGGCGATTCGGTACAGTTTGTGGTGGAAGGGGTAGGCAACAATTTTAGCTGGACTCCTGCGGCAGGGCTCAACAATGCTGGCATCAAAATGCCTTCAGCAAGTCCCAATGCGAGCACTACGTATACAGTAACCTCTGTAGTGAGCGACTGTATAGCCAGCAACACCGTGGAAGTCCGGGTTTCGGATATTCAAATTGCGTTGAACGTTACGGATATTGAGTGTGGCGGAGCCAATGATGGCAGTATTGCTGCAGTGGTAAGTGGTGGAGAGGCGCCTTATGAATTTGAGTGGCAGGGCCCTGATGGATTTACCTCCACCGACCTCAGCATCAATAATCTCGGGCCTGGAACGTATACGCTCACAGTTACCGACCGTGAAGGATGTACCAAAAGTACCGAAGCAAGCATTGCACAAAACCCACCTTTGGTGCTTGAGCTCAGCAGCCCAAGCTTTGCCGGAGGAAACAATGTGAGCTGCAATTCAGCGAGTGATGGCCAAGCAGTTGTGGCAGTAAGCGGAGGCACGCCCGGGTATACCATACAATGGAATGATCCTGACAACCAGTCTGGCAGCACAGCCATAGGATTGAACGCAGGCACCTATACAGTGACTGTAAGCGATGCACAGGGATGCGTGCAAACCGGCAGCATAACCCTTACCGAACCATTGCCCATTACCGGGGTGCTCGAAGACCGCGTTGATGTATTGTGCTTTGGCCAAAGCACCGGTAGCCTCTCCATCATGGCACAGGGTGGCACGGCGCCTTACAACTACCTCTGGAATACGGTGCCACCACAAACCGGTCCACAGGCCAACAACATTCCTGCCGGGATATTCTCAGTAACCATCACCGACGTGAATGGATGCATCGGATTCGCTGAAGCCACCATCACCGAGCCGCTCGAGCCACTGACTGGCAGTGTGGATGTGGAGGCTCCGAGCTGCCCCGGCGATTCGGATGCCACGGCAACCGCCTCTATTGCCGGCGGCACACCACCTTATACGTATGCCTGGAGCAACAACCTTGGAAACAACAGCCCATCAATCACCGGGATAGTATCAGGTCAGTACAACCTTACCGTGACCGACGACAATGGATGCAGCATATCAATCCCGTTCAATGTGTTCAACCCACTGCCCATTGCCATCACGCCCATATCGGTTGTGGATGTAGATTGTTTTGAATTCAATACTGGCAGCGCAGTGGTATCAGTAACAGGTGGCACTGGTGTGGTAAGTTTGCTGTGGAATACCGTGCCCGAAACCTCCGGAGCAGTGCTCTCGGGTGTAGAAGCCGGTGTATATACGGTGACTGCCACCGATGAAAACGGTTGTACGGCTTCCCTCGACATCACCATTGAAGGACCCGAAGCGCCATTAAGCATAGACGCTACGGTGGGCAATCCAAGCTGCAATGGATTCAGCGATGGCAGCATCAGCCTTTCGGCAAATGGCGGTACGGCTCCTTACAGTTTTCAATGGAATACTGTGCCACCAACTGCGGGGAGTGACTTAAGTAATCTTTCAGAAGGCAGTTACTCGGTAACTGTGACCGATGCCAATGGTTGCACAGTCGAACAAACTTATGAACTTACAGCTCCCGAACCTATACTCATTGCTGTATCCAACCTGGAGAACGTGCTTTGCTTTGGGGATGCCACAGGCTCAGCCACGGTATCAGTATCAGGAGGTTCGCTACCCTACACCATAACCTGGAATGATCCTGCCTCGCAAACAGGCGAAACGGCAGTGAATCTCGCAGCGGGCGCGTATACCGTGGGTGTTATTGATGGCAATGGCTGCACCGCTTCGACGGGTGTAGTGATTACAGCACCGACCGCACCGCTGGGGGGCACCATCCTGCAGCAGGAGGATGTGGCCTGTTTTGGTGACAATGATGGACTTGCATTCGTGGGTGGTACGGGCGGGAGCGGATCATACACCTACCAATGGAATGACCCAAACAACCAAACGGGTGCCCTTGCAACAGGACTCGCACCCGGCACCTATACAGTAAGCATCTTTGATGCAAATGGCTGCCCAAATCCTTTCCTGCTCGAAGTTACCATAGCCGGTCCCAGCGAAGGGCTCGATATTGAAATAACTCCCTCCATTTTCGGAGGTGGATTCAATGTGGCTTGCGCTGATGACAGTACGGCCACACTCGACCTTGGCATCGCCGGAGGTACCGGGCCCTACACCATACTTTGGGATCTTCCCGGACTCGATACCAGCAGCGACGCCAACCTTACAGACCTTGCACCTGGCGTATACAGCGTACTGGTGACCGATGCCAACGGCTGCACCGCCACCGCGGGCATCACATTGACCGCACCTGAAGCCATAGAAGTGACTTCAACCACTACGCCGAGCTTGTGCTTTGGCGCACCGGAGGGGTCCATAGATATAAGTATCGATGGAGGAGTGCCCGGGTATACGGCCAATTGGGCAGGCCCCAATGGATTCGTGGGAACAGGCCTCTCACTCGATAACCTCGAAGGAGGAATTTATCTGCTCACCGTTGAAGATGATAATGGATGTGTGCTGTTGGAATCGGTAACGGTGATACAACCTGACGACCTTACCATCACCGTGGATGAGGTCACTGAGATCAATGGATTCAATACCAGCTGTTGGAATTCGCAAGATGCTTCTATTTTTATAACACCAGGTGGTGGAACCGAGCCCTATGCCTACACGTGGAACAAACCCGGCAATCCCGGTTTTTCAAACCAACAAGACGTAGCGAATGTGGGACCGGGAACCTATGAAGTGGTACTGATCGATGCCAATGGCTGCGTTCAAAATGAATTTATTGACGTGATTGGTCCCGACCCAATTGTGATTGATTTTGACCTCAGCGTATTCGACAATGGCTTCAATATAAGCTGCAATGGCGAAGCTGATGGCAGTATAACTGCGGTTGCAAGCGGAGGAACTCCCGGTTACACCTTCTTCTGGATTGGTACCGGTGGTTTTGGACCCGTATTTGGCAATCCCGTCGAAGACCTTGTAGCCGGTGAGTACAGTGTGCTGGTGCGCGACGCAAACAACTGCACCTTTTCCCAAACTATTACCATCAGCGAACCGCCCGCGTTCAATATCAGCATTTTTGCAGAAAGCACCAATGGCAATAACATCGCATGTGAAGGGGAGAGTACAGGCAATGTTTTTGTAAATGTGAGTGGTGTGAGTGGACCCTATACCTTCAGTTGGGAAGGTCCTGCCGGATTTACCAGCGCAATGCAGAACATCACTGGCGTAGGTGCTGGAGCGTACTGCGTTACCGTTACGGACATTAACAACTGTGAGGAGAATGCATGCATCACCCTCACTGAACCCGAAGCGCTTGCGCTCAGCCTCACCCCATTTGTATATCCCAATGGGGGCAACCTAACCTGCGCAGGTGCGGGCGATGGAGCAATAAGCAGCGTGGCCAGTGGCGGCAATGGCCCTTACACTTTTAGCTGGACTGGCCCTGGCAATTTTAGCGCCACCACTGCCGACATTTCAGGCCTTCAGGAAGGCACTTATTGCCTCGTAATCACCGATGCGAATGGATGTGAAGCCGAAGCCTGCGCAACTTTGGAAGCTTTGCCAAGTCTGGATATAACATTGAGCTTGCTCAGCACGCTTGGCTGCAACGCCGATGCCGATGCATCGATACAGGCAACGGTAGCTGGAGGTACAGCACCCTTTACTCTGGAATGGACTGGCCCGAATGGCTTTTCGGCCAATAGCTTATTGATTGAAAACCTTGGACCAGGCACTTATTGCTTGACTGTGACTGACGACAACGATTGTGCGGAGACGGAGTGCATCAATGTGATTGCTCCCTCCGAGCTCAGCCTGAGTCTGGTTGCAGCCAGCTTTCCCGGAGGCACCAACATCAGCTGTGCCGAAGCCAATGACGGCAGCATCGCAGCCATTGTTGCTGGCGGTACGGCGCCCTATACCTATGAATGGGCTGGGCCTGATGGCTTCACGGCTGGCACTTCGGGCATTGCCAATTTGCCGGAAGGCGAATACTGCCTCACCCTTCGCGATGCCAATGACTGTGAAGTGCAGCAATGCATTACCCTGGTAGCCCCGCTTCCGCTTCTGGCAAATGCTGATGTGCAACTGCCACAGTGCAATGACGGCACCAATGCACAGGTATCGCTTGAAGTGCTTGGCGGCACCCCCCCTTATGCATACAATTGGAGCACAGGTGATACCTCGGCTGATATTGATTTGCCGCAAGGCAGCTATACTGTAGTGATCAGTGATGCCAACAACTGCAGCATTATCTTGCCGGTAAATGTTACACTCCCTCAGGCACTTGTTGTTACATTGCAATCACCAATACTGCCCGGGGGGTTCAATGTGAGGTGCAATGACGATGAGAATGGAATCATCAATGTATTCGTTACAGGTGGTGTAGGAGCCCTTACCTACTTCTGGAGCGGTACTGACAACTTCGGAAGCAGTGAAGCCGGCTTGATAGGCATGCCAGCTGGCAGCTACTGTGTACTGGTAACTGATGCGCTGGGCTGCAGCGGTGAGGCCTGCATTACCATTACCGAACCGGAAGCTCTCGACCTCAATTTTGACGTGCAGGACGCCTTGTGCGCCGGTGGCGAAAGCGGCAGCATCACCGCCACTGCCCAAGGAGGAGTGCCTACTTACCTCGTTACATGGAACGGTCCGGATGGCTTCAGCGCTACAGGCAATACCATCACAGGGCTCGCGCAAGGTACCTATTGTGCCACAGTAAGCGATTTGCTCGGGTGCACCTACCAGGAATGTGTACAGGTGGGTGAGGAGGAGCCCATCACCATCATCTTAAGCAGTCCCGAATTTGACGGGGTCAACATCACTTGTTTTGGAGCGAATACCGGAACCATTGCCAACAATGTGGCTGGAGGTACACCCCCTTACATGTTCAATTGGGAGGGTCCGAACGATTTTGGATTTCAAGGACCCAATCCCGATTTCCTCTTTGCCGGCGAATACTGCCTCACCATTACGGATGCCAACGGTTGCGAGGCTACCGAATGCATTACCCTTACCCAAGCGGAAGGAGTGGAAATTGAGATAGTAGCCAATGTTTTTGCAAATGGATTCAATACTTCGTGCAGTGAGGTTTGTGATGCAAGCCTCACCACGACCCTGACAGGAGGTGCGCAGCCGATCACTTTGAGCTGGCTGGGCCCCGATGGCTACACAAGTGCCGATGCCGATTTGGAGGCTTTGTGCCCTGGCTTGTACACCCTCACCACCACCGATGCCAATGGATGTACACAGGTTGCCACTGTGAGCATTGCTGCACCACCCGCTATTGATGTACAGCTGGCAAGTCCGCTCTATGCCGGTGGAACGGAGATCAGCTGTTTTGGCTTTAGCAATGGCGCAATCAATGCTAATGCAGCCGGTGGTGTGGGTGAGCTTAGCTTCAATTGGTCTGGTCCCAATGGATTTAGTGCTGTAACACAAAATTTGATAGAATTGGCAGCAGGTACCTATACCCTTGAAGTGGTGGATGCAACGGGCTGTACTGCTGAGGCGCAAATCACACTCAATGAGCCTGCGAGCGCTCTGACGGGCGAGGCACTGGCATTCACATTTCCTTCTGGAACCAACATAAGCTGCACCGGAGCCAACGATGGCAGCATATCCAGTACTGCAAGTGGTGGCACATCACCCTACGCCTTCAACTGGCTGGGGCCAAATGATTACACTGCCCAAACCGCCGATATAGACAACCTGGCGCCCGGATTCTACACCTTGGTGATTGAAGATGCGAATAGCTGTGTGTTCACCATCAACGTAGAACTCGATGAACCTGAAATTGAGCTGGAAGTAGAGGCGACTGTAGTGGCGGAAGTGCTTTGCCACAATGCAGCCCAGGGAGCCATTTCGCTTGTGGCCAATGGCGGCTCCTCACCCTATGCTGTGGCATGGAGCGGTCCAGCGGGTTTCGAAAGTACTTCCCTGGAGATTGTAGATTTGGTTCCGGGTACGTACAGCTATACAGTGACTGATGCCAATGGCTGCTCAGTGGACGGTGAAGTCACTTTGAGCAATGAGCTCGAGATTACCATCACTGCGGAAGTGGTCAATGCCATCTGCGCTACATCGACAGGTGCAATAAGTACTGCGATTGCCGGAGGTACTCCACCTTACACGTTTGAATGGAGCAATGGCGGAGAAAGCCAGAATTTAACCGAAGTTCCGTCGGGCAGTTACACGCTCACTGTAACCGATGCCAATGGATGTGAGGTGGCAGCCACCTTTGCTGTAGCGGAAGACAACAACCTTGAGCTGGAGGCAGCAACAACCACTCCCAGGTGCAATGGCGATGCCAATGGAAGCATTCTGGTATCGGTTGTCACCGGAGAAGACCCAATTACCTTCGCTTGGGAGGGCCCTGATGGATTTGTAGCTTCCGGAAATGCCTTGTTCGACATTGGTGCTGGAATGTATACTCTGTTTGCGCTCGACGCCAATGGGTGTGAACTTGAATTGAGCTATGAGCTCACTGAGCCAGCGCCTTTGGAGATAGGGCCTCTTGTGAGCCCTGTATTTCCAAATGGCTTTAACCTTACCGGGTTCCAGACCAATGATGGGCAGATCAATGCCCCTGAAATAAGCGGAGGTACGAGCCCTTATAGTTTTGCATGGTCGGGGCCCAACAACTTCGTGGCTACGGGTCCGGGCCTTCAGGCTGGATTGGGAGCAGGACTTTACACCCTCGTGGTGATTGATTCTCAAAATTGTACGGATACGGCCATGATTACACTGACGCAGCCAGTTCCTCTGCAATTGCCCAACGGTATATCGCCCAACGGCGATGGCTTCAACGATGGGCTCATAGTGAGGGGACTTGAGGACTTTCCGCAAAATAAGATTATGATTTTCAACAGATGGGGTAACCTGCTCTATGAGGAGAACAACTACAGCAACAACACGCCTTGGGCGGGTACCAACAACAGTGGTGAACAGCTCCCTGAGGGTACATACTTTGTAATTCTGGAATTGCCTGATCGCGACAGTTTGCGCGAATACCTTGAACTAAGACGATAATAGCCCGCTATGCACCAAGATATGAGAAGAATTTTAACGCTGCTTGTCCTACTGTTGGGAGCCCAACAGGCCTTTAGCCAGCAAGAAATCTTGCAAAGTCAGTATATGTTCAACGGGCTGTTTATCAATCCCGCCTACGCTGGTTCACACAGTTTTGCGGAAGCAACAGCGCTGCACCGCAGCCAGTGGGTAGGTTTTGATGGGGCTCCGCGCACGCAGACCTTTGGCATTGAAGGGCCGTTGAAGGACAAATTTATGGGGCTCGGCCTCACGGTGATCAATGACCGAATAGGCGATACCCGGCAGACAGAGGTTTTCGCCAATTGGGCGTACCACTTGCTGCTCGATGACCAGGGACGCACAAGGGTGAGCTTTGGTATACGGGCTGGATTTGCAGATTATACTGCAAATTTGGCTGAAACCACGGTATTCGACTCAGGCGATCCCATATTTACGCAGAACATCGGGAATCAATTTGTGCCGAAGTTTGGCGCAGGTGTATACTTCTATTCGAAAATGTGGTACGCCGGGATTAGTGTGCCAACACTTTATGCAGCTGATAACAATGTGCGGTTTAACATCAATGACGTAAGTGACCGCTATTTTCGGCCCCACACCTATTTAACGGCTGGTTATGTGTATGTTGCAAGTGAAAGTATCAAGATTAAGCCCTCATTTTTGTTGCGTTACCTCAACAATGCGCCACTGCAAGCCGACCTAAACTGTAACTTCTTGTTCAAAGATACGTTTTGGCTTGGGGTATCATACCGCACGGGTGATGCCATAGTGGGGTTGTTTGAGCTCAATGTGCTCGAAGACTTCAGAATCGGTTACGCTTATGATTTTACAACTACGCAAATCAACCAATACAGCTCAGGATCACATGAAGTGATGCTCAGCTATAAATTTGGAAAAGACCCAGTGAAAACCAAATCCCCCAGATACTTCTAATCAAGCTTCATTATGAAACTTTCTCTCTCCCCCCAAAGCTTCGCAATCATTGTACTTGCCCTTTTTGTAGGAGCATGCACCAATGGACGTATCAAATCAGGCAATCAGTTGTATGACAACTTGAGCTATTCGAAAGCCATCGAAAAGTATGAAAAGGTAGTAGCCAAGCAGCCCGAGAACAATGAAATCAAATTGAAACTCGCCGATGCCTATCGCAACATAAATAACAGCATTGAAGCTGAGCGCTACTACGCTGAAGTGGATAGTGCGCAGGGACTCACAGGCGACGATCAGGTGCGCTTTGCCCAAGTATTGATGAGCAACAACAAGTACGATGAAGCCAAAACTGTGCTTCAGTCCTATTTGCAATCAAATCCGAACGACCAATTGGCGCTTGGATTGCTGGCAAGTACCACGCGGGTTGATGAACTCAAGGAAGATACTGCAGCCTATGAGCTAAAGCCTCTGCCGCTCGACTTCATGGTATCCATGTTCGGACCAACACATTACGGCAAGGGTATTGTATTTGCGGGTGAAACCGAAATCACAAGTGCGGCATCCACGAATCCATGGACAGGATACTCTTTTTACGACATGTACTATGTCGAGAAAGACGCGCAAGGCCATTGGGATGTCCCGGTAGCGTTTGATGAGGTGCTCAATGGACGCTTTCACGATGGGCCGGCTACATTCAATGCCGATCAAGACATGATCATCTATACCCGCAGTGCCATGCGCAACCAAAAGAGGCAATTGGTAAACGAAGACCGTGAGAATCAGTTTTATCTTTATTCGAGTGAAAAAGTAGAGGGCAAATGGTCACAGCCCAAAGAGCTCCCCTTCAACAATCCGGGCTACAGTGTAGGACATCCGGCATTGAGCGGCGATGGCAAGACACTGTATTTTAGCAGCAATATGCCAGGCGGATATGGGGGTTCCGATATTTACAAATCAACCTACGACGGTACTACCTGGTCTGAGCCCATTAACCTCGGTTCCACAATCAATACCACCGGCAACGAGGTATTTCCAAGTGTTACCAAAGATGGGAAACTCTATTTTTCCAGTGAGGGACACATTACCCTTGGTGGGCTTGATGTATTCGTTACCGAAAATAGGAATGGCGTATGGTCAAAGCCGGTGAATCTGGCTTATCCGCTCAATTCAAGCAAAGATGATTTCGGAATTATATTCAATGCCGATGACACTACAGGATACGTATCATCCAACAGGGCCGATGTAGATCAAATCTACTCCTTTGTGCGTATGCCGCCTGTGTTTGTGCTCCAGGGCATTGCAGCATTGAAAGCCGATAAAATTCCAATCGAAGACATTGTCATTACTCTGATCAATCATACAGATGGTGATACCGCACGCATAGTGACCAAGAACGACGGCAAGTTCAAATTTAACCTGCTGCCAAACCGAAATTACACCGTAATTGGTGAAAAAGAAGGCTACTTCACCCTTTCAGAAAATTTCGAAACCGGCAATAAGTCGATGGACAAGGACATCAAGCTGTTCTTCGAAATTGATGAAATCGTGGCCAGCCAAAGCGGAACCGGAAGCGGCAAGCCCAAAGACGGCAGCGCAACGGCCAACAAGACCTACAACATTGGTGAAGTATTCTACAACTACAACGACCACACCTTGCGCGCCGATGCCAAACCTACCCTCGATAAGCTTGTTCGTTTGATGAATGACAACCCGAAAATTTCCATTGAAATTCAGTCGCATTGTGATTCACGGGGCAGTGATGCGTACAATGTAGCGCTATCGAACCGCAGGGCAAAGTCTGTAGTAGACTACCTCATTGCCAATGGAATTTCCAAAAATCGATTGAAGTCCAAAGGTTTTGGTGAATCACAGCCCGTCAACCACTGTACCGATGGAGTAGATTGCAGCGAGGAGTTGCACCAACAAAACCGACGAACGGAGTTCATCGTTTTGGAAGGTAAACCGAGCTAGCATATTTGACCGCAATAAAAAGAAGCCCTTGTATATCAAGGGCTTTTTCATTTATATGGCCTCTGCCTGAAGGTATGCTTTGTATTTTCGTTGTGCAGCTTCCACCAAAGTGATTCCTTCAATTTTGCTTTGTATCCAGAGTGGATAGTCAAAGTGTGAAAGGATGATGCGGCTACTGTCGTGTGTCAAGCACGTATTGAGTTCCTCAGCGAACTCAATAAACACGGCCCTGCTGTCGCCGCTTTTGGAAGCCCGAGCAAGAAGCTTTATATAATTCAGAATGGTCATTTCAGGGTCATGGTCGCGCTGACGCTTGCTGAGGTAGCGGTATGTAGACTTGATGATGTATTCGAGCAAATCATAATTGCCAAGTTCGTAATGAACCACAAGGTTAAAGATGCGCGCATAGCCGTATACATCCTGACGCAGGTTATTTTCATTGTCGTTGAGCACCCTGTTGAGCCATTGGAGGGCCTCTTTGTTGCGCCCGGCACCGAAGTAAGTCGCAGCGATGGCGTTTAGAAAGTGAAGCTCATGTTCCTTGTGTATCCGCGCATTTTTTGTACCCATTACAGCGATGATATGCTCTACCGTTTCGAGGGCTTTATTGAAGTCACCTTTTTTGGCATAAAGCTTAAGCTCCGCGAGGTAGGTAGACCTGAAGGTCAAAGCGGCTATATCGTCAGAGCGGAAATTGGAGTGGTGTGACATTTCGCGCATGAAATGAATCATATTTTCCGCTTCAACAATTAAGTCAAGCTCGGTCTGGAGCGAAAGTATGTTGCTCAGCGTGCGCATATAGCGCTGGGTAAGGTCACTGCAAATGGCTGGATTTTGATCAAGGATGTCTTTTACTTTGGTAAATTTCATCAGCGCCGTTTTATTGTCCACATTGGCTTTGGCGCAAAATCCCTGGATGTAATAGCAAATCGTTGCAGCGCGAAAACTGAGGGCAGTATTGCGTCCCAGAATGAGAGGGTGGTGCGATATTTCTTCTACCAGCGCGCGGTCGGCTTCATTGCGCACGTACCCTCCACTTCGAAATACGTAGTTGATCTTGGAATACAGGACATGGTAAGCGGCAAGGTTGCGCAATTTTTCAATGACTTCTTGCTCTTCGCGGATAAGCGCATCAATGTCTTTGCCAAACTCGCCCGATTCATAGGCCTCCTCGAGCAGTATCTTTTCCCAATTGAGCAATTCAAAAAGGTAATAAAACTTTTCGTGTTCAATAGCCAGGCGCTTGGCTTTCATCAGTACTTTGTCGCATTCGAGAAACAAAGCTTTTTTGTATAAAATTTCAATGTTCTTGATTTCTTCTTTCAACCTGCTGCTGATGGTATTGTCGGCATGGTAGGCCCTCAAGGCTTTCATGATCAGTCTGTACAGGTGGTTTTTTTCCGATGGCAGGTGCTTGATAAATCGCTCCCCGGCAAATTCAACTTTCAAAGCCTCCTCATCGAACTCCTTTTGGGCAAATATGAAATCGAAGACCTTCATGTAGTTCTTGTTTCCCTGTTGTAAAGATGAGCTCAATTTAAAAAAGCGTTTTTCGCTCTTGGTCATTGATTTAATCAGGTCAAAAAGTTCATTGGATGGCTTCATAGGAATACAAGCAAAAAATGTGAAATATGTTCGAAATCATGTGAAATACAATCAGTGCAGACATTACCCTACCGAAAATATGAAGTTAGGAATCCAAGAATGCAGCATTCCCAAAGTAATTGGTGTAGCGAATCAATAAACGGTGAGTTGCCCGATTGTAGTTTGTATATGGACGTTCTGGGATAACTTTTGACAATTGCGGAACAGCCATCATCATGCCCCTTGCGGTATCGCTCCGTGAGGCGAGAAGATGGGCGGAGTGTGTAACCGTGGTCACCTTTTGCTATGATCTTAGGTGTTAATTTTACACATTCATCAGGATCAATGCCCACGCGTATGTCCCAGACCATTTTGAGCAAAAGCAACAACAATTCAGCATTTATTTACAGATGCAGGCACTTTTCAATGCTTGCCTTTGCGCTGCTTTTGACTGTTACAACATCAGCACAGTATGACCTCAAGCAAGCGCCCACCGAATGGATGCACCCCGAGATGATCGTGCACAACAAGCAGCCCTGGAACATGGAGACGCCTGTACACCTGCTCGACGACAAAGTGACCCCGATCGATAAAATGTTTGTGCGCAACAATGGCTTGTTGCCCGCCGAGCTCAATGCCGCAACCTGGACACTTACCATTGACGGCGAGGCAGTGCCCAATCCCAAAACATACACGCTCAAAGAACTAAAAAGCAAGTTTAAGCACTACACTTACAGCCTCGTACTGGAATGCGGGGGCAATGGCCGTGGCGAAATCAACCCACCCACCTCAGGCAATCAATGGGGCTTTGGTGCGGTGAGCTGCGGTTCGTGGACAGGCGTGCGCCTCAAGGATGTGCTCGCCGACGTGGGCATTGCCGACAATGCCCGGTACATTGGCTATTACGCCACTGACCGTCACCTGAGTGGTGATGCCAAGAAAATCGTCATCTCCCGCGGGGTGCCCATGGACAAGGCCTTAGAAGATGAAACCCTGCTTGCCTTCGCCCTCAACGGCAAGGATATTCCTTATATCGAAGGCTACTCGCTGCGCCTCGTTGTAGGCGGTTGGCCGGCTTCCGTTTCCGGAAAATGGGTGGAGCGCATCGCAGTGCGCGACCGCGAGCACGACGGCCCCAAAATGGAATCACCTTCGTACCGCATGCCCAAAACCCCCGTGGAAC
>DAIOTP010000013.1:0-2273 GCA_036751905.1 Cryomorphaceae bacterium | reverse complement strand
CGGTACCAAGGTGGACGACGCCGACATGGTGATCATCGAATCCATGCCCGTGAAGAGCATCATCACCTACCCCAAAACCGGGGCCATCGTAAAGCCCGGACAGAAGATCGACTTGCGCGGCCACGCCTGGGCCGGTGACCTTAAAGTGGCGAAGGTGGAAATAAGCCACGACCATGGACAGACCTGGCAGCCCGCCACCCTCGATGCGCCCGTCAACCGGCTCGCGTGGCAGCATTGGCGTGCGCAAATCACATTTCCCGAAAAGGGCTACTACGAAGTGTGGGTCAAAGCCACCGACGAGCGGGGTGTAAGCCAACCCATGGTGGTGCCCGGATGGAACCCAAGGGGCTACCTCAACAACGCCACGCACCGAATCGCCATTAAAGTTCAGTAAGCCATGCAGGAAGACCAGCACACACGCAACTTTATCATCCTGATGATCCTCGTGACCATCCTGGCCGTCGTTATTGCCTTCACTTCGAGCGATGAAGGGGCTAGTGTGGCTTACATTCCTGTAAACCAATCACCTGTTGAGGAACCTGCCTACCTTGCTGAGGTAAATGACGGCATCCATCAACCCACCGGCCTCAAAGCCGATGCACACCTCGACCTTGTTCTGGGCAACTGCCTCGCCTGCCACAATGCCGATGTGATCCGCAATACGCGCCTGAGCAAGGAAGGGTGGAATTCCATCATCGAATGGATGCAGCAAAAGCAAAACCTCTGGGACCTCGGCAAGAACCATGACAACATTGTGGCCTACCTGGCCAAAAATTATGCGCCTGACAAGCAAGGCCGCCGCAAGCAGCTCGCTATTCAATCAAACGAATGGTATGTACTGCAAGATTGATACTTACCTCCTGGGTTTGGCGATGGTTTTAGGTGCATGCAGTGCACCGGAAGCTGCACAAGAGGGGTATGGGCCATTGATAGACGTCACTGCCTTGCAGCAAATGATCCAAGGTCCTGAACCCCTTGCCATCATCGATGTTCGGCCCCATAAGGCTTACCTCCAAGGCCACATACCAGGCGCGGTCAACTTTTGGCGCACCGATCTCGAATTCAAAGATACTGCTTATGGAGGCCTTGCCTTGAGCCGTGCTGAATTTGCAGAGAAGCTCGGTGCGTTTGGAATCACCGGCGGGCACAAGGTTGTACTGTATGACAATCAGGGAGGCGTAGAGGCTGCGCGTGTACTCTGGCTTTTGAAACGCTATGGGCATGACAATTTGCACTTGCTCGACACTGGCTTGCAGGGTTGGGGCAGTGATTTGCAAGCGGGGACAACACAGGTGACTGCTGCAGTGTTTTCATTTGCGGAAGCTGAACGATTGGAGATGAACCTGGATTACCCCACCTTCGAAGAATTGCGCAAACTGCCTGGTGTGCGCCTCATCGACAACCGTTCCGAGGCTGAATACAGCGGTGCTGAGCGCAAAAAGGGGGTGTTCTTCGCGGGGCACGTGCCCGGCGCAGTTCAGTTTTGCTACAGCAATTGCATGAACCACGATGCGGAACTCAGCACCAAGACCCTCGATGAGCTGCGCGCAATGTACGCACCCCTTGCCACTCCTGATGATACTGTATTGGTGTATTGCCACAGCGGTGTACGCTCAGCCTACGTGTGGTTTATTCTCAGTGAAATGCTGGACTACAAGCATGTGCACAATTATGATGGCTCCTGGGTGGAGTGGAGCTACTTCAACCAGGCCGACAGTTTGAATCAAGATTATCAACGAATAGCAACAACATTATGAACGCTTATCTCGACACCTTTGCAAATGCCATCCTGGGCACCCTGGAATGGACCTGGAATTCCATCATCTTTCAGGTGCCCTGGTACACCAACTATTTCTGGGGATTGATCGCCATTTCGCTGCTGGTATGGGGGCTCGAAATTGCCTTTCCCTGGCGCAAAAACCAGCGCATCATCCGCAAGGATTTTTGGCTGGACACTTTTTACATGTTCTTCAACTTCTTCATTTTCGCCATTGTGATCAGCGGGGTATACTCCTTAATGACCATGGGCTTTGCCGATCTTGGCATTTCTGAAAAGTCATTGGCGCTGATTGACATCTCCGCATGGTCGATGCTGCTTCAATTGTTGGTTTTCTTTATCGTCCTCGACTTTGTGCAGTGGACCACCCACGTAGCCCTGCACCGCTTTCCTGCCCTTTGGGAATTTCATAAGGTGCACCACAGCGTAGCCGAAATGGGCTTTGCCGCCCACCTGCGCTACCACTGGATGGAGAATGTGCTGTACAAGCCGCTGA
>DAIOTP010000012.1:3123-41092 GCA_036751905.1 Cryomorphaceae bacterium | reverse complement strand
GCGGACGCACTGCCAGCGACACCCAATTGGTAACCATCAGCAATGCTGGACCAACAATTGTGGCGCCTGCTGACGGAATTGTTACTTGTGTTGATCTGATCATGGCAGACACAGAAGCTGCAGTTGTAACTACATCTTGCGAATTTACTTTCAACGTCGTTGCAAGTGATCCAATGATTGTTACTGGTTCAGGATCATGCGATGGTTCGCAATATGAGATCGTGTACACCGTAACCGACGCATGTGGCAGAACTGCAAGTGATACACAAAAATTCACGCTTGACAGTCCAGGTCTTACGATTGACTTGCCAGCAGCTCCGCAGGATATGACCGTGGCGTGTTTTGAGGACATCACACCCAATCCGATGGCTCTTTACAATGCCATAAGTACAGCATGCAGCACGGATGTATTTATCCAAATCACCCCACCAACAAAGAGTTGCTGCGAGGCGAATTGCCCTGGCACTGTATACCAAGTGGTATACAACATCTCCGACTTGTGTGGCAATAGCGATACTTACACTCAAACATTCACCATCGATAATGAAGGTCCTGTGATCATCAGCTGTGGTGAAACAACAGATGTTGCACTGCCTGAAGACATCATGGTTTCCATTGACGATGTAGTATTTGAAACTTCATGTGACTTGGGTGCAGATGTAACTGTAAGCGAGCCTGTAATTACCGACAATGGCTGCGAAGGTGTGTTCTATGTTTACACTTTCATGGTTATGGACGAGTGCGGACGTGTAGCAACATGTGACCGTACCTTCATACTGCCACCAGCTCCAGGAAGTTGCCCAAATATAGTGTGTGAAAACTTCAATACATACTATGCGAACCACGGAAACGTAAGTACCATATATGGAGTTGAATTTACAGCCGATGAAGCGCTGCTCACTGAGCTTATCGTGCTCACTTACCAGGCGCACATAGCTTACGACGAAGTAGAAGAACTGCTTTACATTGTAAATGAGAATGGAAACTTCATCGATGTATTCGATCCTGCTCTGGGTACAATAGATGCTGCTGCGCGCGTTAACTTGAATCCTGGATTGGGATTAGGAGTAACAGCAGCTGTCTATAACTCTGCTGATGGGTTCTTGTACCTGGGACGTGGTGCCAACAACCAAATCCGCAAAGTTGACTTGACCGACGGTACCTCTACCTTGTTCGCGTCGGCTCCCGTTGAAGGCGGTGATTTGGCAATTTTGGATGGCTCCTTGTATCTGGCAACCAACCAAGGCGGTCAACAACTCTTCCTTGTTGAAGAAACGGGTGCGACACCAGTTGGCAGCTTACCTGTTGGACAAGTAAATGGCCTTGCACTTACCAACGACAATTTCCTGCTCGTGTCAGGAGACGGTGAAAGTGCCTTCAAAAAGGTGTCAACAACTGGAGGACTTGTACAGGAATACGCGGCCATCCTCAATGGAAGCCCATTCACCCTTCAATTTGGTGACTTGGCCAGCGGATGTACTGATGGCAATATTCCAGGTGGAGAATGCGAAAACTTCCAGACTTACTACACTGGGTACCCAGCGAATGGCCAAAACAATCAATTGTTCCGAGTAGAGTTTGATGGCACTGAAGCCACGTTTACACAGCTTTCATTCTCCACTGCCGACAACCACATTGCAATTAACAGCAGTGGTATCATCTATTCAGTGCGTGGAAATGTGATTGATATCTACAACCCTGCTACCGAATCGTATCTGCAAACTGGAATTCCAATTGTCGGTACCAACGGGGCTTCATTGAGTGGCTTCCCTGCTGCTGTGATTGATAATGAAGACAGACTTTGGATCGCTCAAGCTTCCAACAATAGAGTGTACACTGTTGAATTTATTGGTGGACAGGCAGTAGCTACCGTACAGTTTAACAATGTAACGCCCATCGATGGTGGTGACCTCATTGTAACTGTTGATGCAGATACTGAAGAGGACATCCTCTGGCATGTAAACCGTATCAACAATACGCTGTATAATTTCGCTGATGGAAGTATCATCACTATTGGCCTTCCTGAAGTCAATGGTGCCTCTGTATTGCCAAATGGTAACCTTTTGTTCGCAAATGGTGAAACAAATGCAAACGGCGGATTGTACGAGTATGACTTAGCAAGTGGAACGCTGACTCAGTTTAGCAATGTAGGTGGCCCTGCAGTATTCTTCAACGGCGACTTGGCCGGCCGATGCATTACTGGAACGGAGACACCTCCATCTACAGCTTCGGGTGTTCCTGGCTGGGTTAGCTCTGAGTCAAGGCGCTTTAACAGCACCACATTGTTGGAAGTGTTCCCGAATCCAACCAACAGCGAATCAAATGTGACCTTTACACTGTCAGAAACCAAAAGGGCTGTGGTGCAACTTTACGATGCCAGTGGCCGTGAAATAGCAACACTGTTCCACCAAGTTGCTGATGCAGGTGTAGAATACCGCCTTAATTTTGACGCGCAACCACTGCCAAACGGAATATACCTATACCGACTCACCACCGACAAAGAAACTGTGGTAAGGAAGTTTATGGTAACCAAGTAAGCAGCTTGAACCACGGTCATTTTTGACCACTGTTCTTTCGATCTAATAGAACCCTTCGGCCTTATTGCCGGAGGGTTCTTTTTTATTTAGGCGCCATACGTGTCGCAGCCTATTAAAATTGGCTCATTCATATTCTAATCCAATAGGAATCTCAATGACCTATGAAATGCGGCTCCAATTGGGCTTACTGCGCATCAGGACTTCTGCCCGATTACGGATTGGTGCATTATCAGTGAGTTGTAAGTTGGGATCAGCTTCGAGAATATCTTGGGCAGTATTTCGTGCGTATTGCAATATCACACTGTCCGTGCTGAGGTTGGCAATCTTCAAATCGAGCATACCACTTTGCTGTGTGCCCATGAGATCGCCCGGACCCCTGAGCTCCAGGTCCACCTCAGCAATGCGAAAACCATCATTGGTCTCTGTCATGGTTTTAAGCCGTTTGCGCGCTTCAGCACTCAGCTTTACATCACTTACCAAAATACAATAACTCTGATCAGCTCCACGGCCCACCCTGCCGCGCAATTGGTGCAATTGAGAAAGGCCGAAACGCTGAGCACTCTCAATCACCATTACGGAGGCGTTAGGCACATTTACCCCAACCTCAATAACGGTGGTAGCCACCATAATCTGGGTCTCGCCACGTACAAAACGGCCCATCTCGAATTCTTTTTCAGCAGGCTTCATTTTACCATGAACAATGCTGATTTGGTAATTTGGTAGTGGAAAACGCCGTGCTATGCTTTCATAACCATCCATCAAGTCCTTCAAGTCAAGTGTCGAGGATTCTTCAATCAGTGGGTAAACCACATAAATCTGTCGACCACGCCTAATTTGATCCTCCATGAAGCCAAAGAGTTTTATTCTGTAGCTGTCGTACACATGTAAGGTCTGCACCGGCTTTCGGCCTGGTGGAAGTTCATCAATTACGCTTACGTCCAAATCGCCGTACAGGGTCATGGCAAGGGTACGGGGAATTGGTGTTGCGGTCATCACAAGGATATGGGGTGGCCTCACGTTCTTTTTCCAAAGTTGCGCCCTTTGAGCGACTCCGAAGCGGTGCTGCTCATCAATAATGGCAAGGCCGAGGTTCTTGAATTTTACTTTGTCCTCGAGCAGGGCGTGGGTGCCGATTAGTACGTGCTGTTCGCCACTTATCAATTGATCGTGCATTCGCCTGCGTTTCGATGTCTTTGTTGAACCTGTGAGTAAATCAACGTTGATTGGCATTCCTGCAAAAAACGCCGAAAACGTATCAAAATGCTGATTGGCCAATATTTCCGTTGGTGCCATAATGGCCACCTGAAAGTTATTGTCAATTGCAAGAAGTGCCGCCAATGCTGCAACCACTGTTTTGCCACTACCTACATCTCCTTGTAAGAGGCGGTTCATTTGAATGCCCTTGCGCAAGTCACGGCGTATCTCTTTGAGTACTCTTTTTTGGGCATTGGTAAGTTCAAAGGGCAGGTGCTCCTTGTAAAAGGTGTGGAAAGCTTCAGCAACATTCTCAAAGGGAAATCCCGGAAACTTGGAGCTGCGGAGCTCTTTTTTGAGCAGCAGCTCCAACTGAACGTAGAACAGCTCTTCGAACTTAAGCCTTCGTCTGGCGTGCTTCACTTCTTCCAGACTGCGTGGCCTGTGAATCGCTTCAATGGCGTCAGGCTTCGGCATCAGTTTGAATTGCTGAAGCAATCGATCCGGCAGGGATTCTACTACCATACCACGCGATTGCCGTATGGCCTGACCAATGATTCGCTCCAATCCCTTCGAAGCCAAGCCCCGCTTTGTGAGTTTTTCAGTGCTGCTGTATATAGGCTGAATATAGGTGTTTACAGCAGTATGACCACCAAGCTTCTCGAGTTCAGGATGGGGCATGTTAAGTTTACCCTTGTAAGTGCTCAATTTTCCAAATGCGAGGTATTCGGAGCCCGGCACCAACTGAGGAGCGATGTAGTTGATTCCTTTAAACCAGATCAATTCCAGCCGGCCCGAATCATCTGTTAAAGAAGATATCAGTCTTCGTGATCTGCCTTTGCCTTCTTCCCGAACTGGACCCAATACGCCGCGTACCTGGGCGTAGTCAGGGCCTTCGCTCACGTCAGCCAAGCGTTTTACCTCCGACCTATCGACATAACGGAACGGATAGTATTGCAACAAATCATCGAGGGTGTATAATC
Organism: Cryomorphaceae bacterium; assembly: GCA_036751905.1. GTDB lineage: Bacteria > Bacteroidota > Bacteroidia > Flavobacteriales_D > Cryomorphaceae > T3Sed10-241. The sequence goes on along the minus strand of DAIOTP010000012.1, from coordinate 36,378 downwards.
CAAGCTCTTCGCGCAGCAGCACAGCGCGCGCATCACCTATACCGGCAACGAACTGAAGAGGTGTGAATAGGTCAGCTTTCATGCTATACGCTTCAAAAGTACTGCTTGCACTCAAATGCCTTGTCAAGCATAGAATCAATCGAACAAATAGAAACAAAAAAAGGGGCTCGCGCCCCTCAATTAACATGAAAACAAACTCAGTTCAGGACCAAATGAACTTTTCGGTCTTCCGTGTGATATACCTCAACAGCGCGCAAATAAGCCTTAATGGAATTTACAGCCATTTTGCTCGGTGAGGTTCTAAAGCCACATGCTGTGGCAATTGCTTTTGATTCGGCTTCGGTTACAGCTTCGCCGAGTGATAAATGAGATGGAGTAAAATTTAGCATAGGCAGCATTTTGTGTTTTGTTTACACATTAAACGCAGCCTCAATTAGCAATATTATGCGAAAGACAAAATAAATTGTCGGGAGGTAGCCACATGATAAACGGAATACATTCTAACAACTGCCGAAATGACGAATGGCCCATGATTCAGGGCATTCAAAAGAGTTTTACCTGTGTGCAATCAACGGGACAAAATAATGTTCTTTTGCTCTACAATTTTACGCATGTTGATAAGCGCATAGCGCATTCGGCCCAAAGAGGTATTGATGCTCACATTGCTCTTTTCGGCAATTTCTTTGAAACTCAGTCCTTCATAATGACGCATAAGCACAACTTCCCGTTGCTCCTCAGGCAGGAAGTCAATTAATTTACGGACATCACTGTGGATGAGGTCTGTAATCCACTGTTCCTCCACATTGAGGTCATCTTGTGGGATTGTACCAAAAACGTCATAATCGTCGTCGCTGCGCACCGTGGGCATTTTCCTGTTTCGGCGGAAATGATCGATACTCAAATTGTGTGCTATGCGCAGTATCCATGGGAGAAATTTGCCCTCCTCATTGTACCTGCCCATTTTAAGGGTTCGGATGGCTTTCATAAAAGTTTCCTGAAAAATGTCGTCGGCTACTTCATTATCGCGCACAAGCAGCACGATTTGGGTGTAAATACGGTCTTGATGCCGCTTTAGCAGCAAATCGAAAGCATTATCATTTCCATTGAGGTACGACTGTATCAGCTCTTGGTCAGAGCAATTGTCATGTTGCATACTTCTCCTGTTAAGCGTTAGGTGTTAGGAGTAAAGCTGTATGCTATAGGCAGTCGTTTTTAAAGATGTTATCAAAAAGTTTACCACGTTTTCACAACACGGCAGCACTAAGGTATGTTATCTTTACCGAATCTGCAAACAATTGGTTTCTTTGACCACAATTTTTCACCAAGTACTTTATCATCCCATGGCCGAAGCGGCAACTGTTGAAGTGGACGCAACCACACATATTATCATTGAAAAGGCCCGAACGCACAATTTAAAAAACGTTAGTATTGCGCTTCCCAGAAACAAGTTTATCGTCATTACAGGATTGTCTGGGTCCGGTAAGTCATCATTGGCATTTGATACGTTATATGCTGAAGGTCAGAGGCGATATGTAGAAAGCTTGAGTGCCTATGCCCGGCAATTTATGGGAAAGATGGAAAAGCCGGCAGTTGATTCCATACGGGGCCTCTCCCCCGCCATTGCGATCGAACAAAAAGTAACAACGCGGACGGGACGCAGCACAGTAGGCACTTCCACTGAAATTTACGATTATTTGAGGCTACTCTTTTCCAGGATTGGCCGCACGTACAGCCCTATTTCCGGAAAGGAAGTAAAACGGGACCGTACAGAAGACGTTGTAAATTTTGTGCAATCACTCCCTGACAGTACGCGTTGCCTTATTCTCGCCCCGCTGAAGCGCAAAAAAGGCAGGGCCATTGACAAAGAGCTTGATGTACTTGCACAACAAGGATTTGCCCGATTGCGGGTGGGCGGAAAGGTGATGCGGATTGATGAGGTTCAAAATGAGAATATATCGGCCAAAGTGTCGATTGAAATACTCATAGACCGTGTCGTCACAAAACATGGAGACGAAGAAAATCAAGCGCGTATAGGCGACTCTGTCGAAACAGCCTTTTTTGAAGGACACGGCACCTGCTACATTGAAGTGCTCGGCGAGGAAGATGCTTACATCAAGGAATTTAGCAATAGCTTCGCTCGTGACGGCATGGATTTCGAAGTGCCTAGCGATCATTTCTTCAGCTTCAATAATCCCCTCGGAGCATGCCCCACCTGCGAAGGCTTTGGCAGTGTAATAGGCATAGACCCTGAAGCGGTAATTCCCAACAAGCGCCTCAGCATATATGAAGATGCTGTAGCAGCATGGCGCGGCGAAACCATGGGCGAATGGAAGCAGCAACTCATTCAACATGCCGATAAATTTGATTTCCCAATACACCGGCCTTTTCGCGAATTGAGCCCTGAGCAACAAAAGCTCCTGTGGACCGGGAATACATATTTTCATGGACTACACGATTTTTTCAAATACCTTGAATCCAAAAGTTATAAAATTCAATACCGCGTAATGCTCAGCCGTTATCGCGGAAAAACGAGTTGTCCCGACTGCCATGGCTCGCGCCTGAGGAAAGATGTACAGTACGTGAAGGTGGATGGCCATTCCATTGTAGACATTTTGCATATGCCTGTAAGTCAGAGTCTCAATGTGGTAAGGGGAATCCAATTGGACAAAACGGACCGCCAAATTGCCCAGCGGTTGCTTGTCGAAATAGAAAACAGGCTGCAATATTTGAATGAGGTGGGCTTGGGTTACCTCACCCTCGACAGGTTGAGCAACAGCCTCAGCGGCGGTGAGTCACAGCGCATAAAGCTTGCTACCTGTCTTGGCTCCAGCTTGGTAGGTTCAATGTACATACTCGATGAACCGAGCATCGGCCTGCACAGCCATGATACCATGAAGCTCATCACAGTGCTGCGTTCACTGCAAGCACTTGGCAACACGGTCATTGTCGTGGAACACGACGAAGACATCATGAAAGCAGCCGACGAAATCATTGACATTGGTCCCGGCGCTGGCACCCATGGTGGCCATGTGGTATTTCAAGGTGACCACAGTGCCTTGCTCGGTGCCAAGGACTCCTTAACTGCTGGCTACCTAACTGGCAGCGTGTCTATTGCCGTTCCCGGCAAAAGGCGAAAATGGAAACACAAACTTGTGGTGAAAGGTGCGAGCCATAACAATTTGAAAAATATTGATGTGGAGTTTCCATTGGAATGTCTCGTGGCAGTAACGGGTGTGAGTGGAAGTGGCAAAAGTACGCTTGTGCGCAGCATCCTGTACCCGGCCTTGCAAAAACAACTCGGTGCTTACGGTGAGAAAGCTGGTGAATTTGATGAGTTCAGCGGTGATTTCAAACGCATCAAGGCGGTGGAATTTGTGGACCAAAACCCTATTGGCAAAAGTTCGCGCTCCAATCCGGTAACCTACGTGAAAGCCTTCGACGATATACGCACATTATACGCCTCAGAAAAGATGGCTCAAGCACGTGGCTACAAACCTGGCCACTTCAGCTTCAACGTGAAAGGAGGGCGCTGTGAAACCTGTGAGGGAGAAGGTGTAGTGCGCATCGAAATGCAATTCATGGCCGACATCGTACTCACTTGCGACAGTTGCAAAGGGGGACGATACAAAGATGAAACCCTCGAAGTAAAGTACCGCGACAAAAATATTGCCAATATATTGGACATGACCGTCACTGAGGCCATTGCATTTTTTGGCGAAGACCGCAAAAGCGCAACGGCACGAAAAATCGCAGATAAACTTGAACCGCTTGAAAAAGTAGGCTTGGGCTACGTGCAGCTGGGACAGTCGTCGAGCACGCTCAGTGGGGGTGAAGCCCAGCGCACCAAGCTCGCCGCATTTCTCGCCAAAGGAGAAAAGGAGCCACACACCTTTTTCATTTTTGACGAACCCACTACCGGGCTTCATTTTCACGATGTGGCCAAGCTTCTTGACAGCTTTCAGGAATTGCTGCATAGAGGCCACAGTGTGATGGTGATAGAGCACAATATTGATGTAATCAAATGCGCCGACTGGGTCATTGATATGGGCCCCGAAGGAGGAACGGCAGGTGGAGAGCTCGTATATGCGGGCACACCTGAAGGCCTTGCGGAATGTGCAGCAAGCATCACAGGAATGTACGTGAAAGAAAAGCTATCAAGGTAGCCGAAGGCAGCAATTTAAGCGGCGTCAAGTTTCAATTCACAAACAGGGCGGACAATGTGCTATCGGCCGGGAAGGATCTATGAAATAAATGCCACAGCGGTATTGAAGGGCCCACAAAAGAATAATGTCGAACGTACAATCGGACATCCTTCAAACCTCAGGGTATAAGGGCTGTGTCGAAAATCTATGTACTCACTCCCCCACATTCACCGTGAAAAATGACCTGCCTCCCCATATGCCTAAACCTCCCTCAATATTGCTGAATACCTGAACGGGCTCTGCAAAAGGATCACCCACCACCAGATCATACCGCTGCACAGTACGTTCATATAAAAAAAGCGCTCTGGACATGCTGCTCAATCGAAATTCAAAAATATCACCTTCATTGATGCTGCGGTAGTCTTCAACCCTTACCGTGAAGCTACGCCGAAGACCATCGAATAGCTGATCGCTGAACAACAGTGCATCCGAATAAAACTCGATATCGCCCACAAAAACGTTGTTTTCGGCCAGCAGAACCTGGTCACTCGTCCGCATAAATGAGCGCCAACGTTGAGGATTGGGCAACCATACTGTATCGGCTACCCAGGAGTTTGAGCCAGGATCAAAAATGTAGTCAATGAAATAATCTCGTTTGTTAAAAACCTCCAGCATGTAGAAATTGTCCTGATTGGCAGGATCATCAATTTCAAACGAGAACTCGAGCAGCCTGCTTTCAAAGAAAGACTCGGATTGAACAATACCCAAAGTGTCCCACCTATTGATGGGAATTGCAAGAGGTGCAGAACTTATTGCACTTACCTTACCCAGCGGCCCGCCATCGGCCTCAATGGTATATATATCACCTTGCTGGGATGTAATATTGGCGCGGTAAATGCCATTGCCCTGGTGGAGCAGTGAATCGAGGAAATTTCCATTGCCATCGCGCAAAGCGACCCTGCCAGCCGTAAATGGCCGCAAAGCACCTATGTCCACAAAGCCCAAACTGTTGCTCAGCGCTATTTGAAATACAGAGTCAGGTTGAAAGACCCCATTGAGTACAAGGCGGGGTTGGGCATTTTCACCCTCAAATTCAAGAAATTTGGTGCATCCCGTGCTGAGAAAAACCGTGCAAACAATGACGACGATAAAGATGGCGCGCGGCATGGGTTTAGAATTTAAAATTGTAAGTCACCGAAGGAATAATAGGGAACAAAGCAAGCTGGGTAAGCCTTCTATTGCCAAAATCGTCTGTACTGAAATACAGGAAAAAAGGATTTTGACGGCTGTAGGCATTGTACAAGCCGAAACTCCAAATGCGGTGGCCCCATCGGGTATCTCGGTGTAGGTTTACGGCAAGGTCAAGACGATGGTAAGCAGGCATGCGGTAATTGTTGCGTGCATCGATGTGGCCAATTTCGCTGTTCCATGTAAAACGGTCATCGGTAAGGCGTTGGTATCTTTCCAGAGGCAAAGTCACCGCATTGCCGGTACCGTATACCCATACCACACCCATATCGACACGCTCGCTGAAGGTGTGCGTGAGTGCCACAGAAAGGTCATGCCTTCGGTCATAGCGGTAGGGAAACACACGGCCAAAGTTGAGTTCCTCGAACTGGCGGTTGGTCCATGACAGGGTATACCCCACCCAACCCGACGTTTTTCCCAACTTCTTTTCTATCAGCAACTCGGCTCCGTAGCTCCACCCCTTGCCCACTTCTACAAGATTCTCCCAATTCTGCGCATTGCCGAGGTATGAAGCTCCGTCGCGGTATTCTATGAGGTTTTGCATGATCTTGTAATAGGCCTCCAGACTTACGTCAAAACCCCCTGGCAGAGAGTGAACCACACCACCCGCCACCTGATGAGCCAATTGGGGCCGTATGTTTTCGGTGGGCGGCACCCACAGGTCAGTGGGCAGCCCAATGCCGGTATTGGTGAGCAAGTGAAGGAACTGCGCCATATGGGCATAGCCCAATTTCACGGAAGTGCGCTCATTGAGCAGGTAGCGACCACTGAATCGCGGCTGAAGAGAATAATACTGTTTGCCTTTGACAGAAAAACCACTCATGTGCAGGCCGATGTTGGCCTTAATGCGGTCGTTGATGCGCCAATCGTCCTGGATGTAGGTGTAAAACTCGTGGGCATATATGGTCTGAGCGCCATAACTTGTATCGCGTTCGGCGCCATCGAATTTTTCCGAAAGGCGGTTGACACCAGGTACGAAAGTGTGGTAGATGTAGCTTGCGCCAAATTTCACTGCATGCTCGGGAGCTGGGAAATAGTTGAAATCAATCTTCATATTCCAGTCGCGGATACCACTAAGATACTGCACACTTTGCCGCTCCTCCTGGCTTTGTCCATTTACATCGCGGCGTATCTCGTAGCTGCTACCCACATCAAAATTGTACCGGCTGTATGTAAATGTGGTATTGCTAAATAGCTTAGGACCGAAAATATAGTTCCACCGCAGGGCAGCAATGGCATTGCCCCAGCCGAGGTCGGCACGAAAGCGCTCTTCATACCGATCCTGCGCGCCTACGTTGCGGTATTGGTCTTGGGCAAAAAATAAGTCGCGTCCAAAGTATCCGCTTAGAAACAGACGGCTCCGCTCTGAGAAGCGGTGATTCACTTTGGCATTGAAATCGTAGAAATAGTAACCTCCATCAATTCCATCGCCTTGGGCCCGAATAATTGGGCGTGTGAGGGCGTCGATATAGGTGCGTCTGCCCGAAACCATGAAGGAAGTTTTGTCTTTTATAATTGGGCCTTCCAATGTAAGCCTTGCAGCAATGATGCCTATGCCCCCCTCGCCCTGTAGTTTTTTGGAATTGCCTTCCTTCATACGCATGTCGATCACTGAGCTCAACCTACCGCCATACTCAGCAGGGAAACCTCCTTTGATCAATTGCACACTGTTGAGTGCGTCACTGTTGAAAATTGAAAAGAAACCAAACAAATGGCTGGCATTGTACACCGGAACTCCATCGAGCAAAATAAGATTTTGGTCAGGGCCTCCGCCACGCACATAAAGACCAGATGCACCCTCCACCCCACTCTGCACCCCAGGGAGCAGTTGAATGGTCTTCAACACATCGCGCTCCCCAAGCAATACGGGCAGCTGCTTTACCTTGTCGAGTGATACGTCGATCGTGCTCATTTGTGAGCGCTCTACAACTCCTTCTTCCCGCTCGGCGATCACTTCCACAGTTTGGAGCAGCGTGCTGCCCTTCAGTTCGACATTATAAGTACGGGAACCGCTGAGCAAAAACTCTTCCATCTGCATTTCATAGCCAACGAATGAAAAACGCAGCCTTACCGAATCCACAGGCAGTGTAAGGCTGTAAAAGCCGTAGGTATTGGCAACCGTACCCTTTCCACTTCTCAAATCATATACGGTGGCACCGATGAGTGACTCGCCTGAAGCAGCATCCGTTATGCTGCCTGAAATAGTCGCCGTAGTTTGCGAAAAAACCCCGTGAATAAATAGCATGCACGCAGGCATTAGGATAAGCCACTTACACATATATCCTTGAGAGTGAAATTTAAAGAAAGTTAGTCTTAAAAACCATGTTCACCATTCGCCCTTATGCAAATGAATAACAAAAACCGATTGCTGCGGCTTCTTATCCAAGGAAAAATTGACATGATAAAGAATAGCATGATGCGCGCTCACTGTTTATACCGCAAGGGCTATTAAATTGAACCATGACCCGCCACTGCCGGAGTGACTACATTACCCCTATGCCCACACATCTTTTCACCTTCATGTTCACCTTTCAGATGAATTACGATTAAAAAGCAATACACATAAACCGTGCTCAATCTGTATGGTAAAAAGCTTGGGCTTCCCTTGAACTGCAACTTGTGAACCCAACTCATCCAGATGGTTGTGATGAGGCCCTCCTGCGCACGCAGGAGGGTTTGCTTTTACAAATCAACAGATTAACTAAATTTTGTGCAGTCATGCAGCAAAAAAGATATTCTGGCTGTTCTTTATCTGTATACAAGATTCACACCATGTTTAAAACCAAAATCGAACCCTTAAATCTGATTCAATGAAACCAATATTTACCAAATCGATGACAAGCGCTATTGTATTTGCGGGCTGCTTTATCTCAGCGATGACAAATATGCAAGCGCAAAATTGCACAGCCGAAGTACCCGCAAGCGTTGATACAACAAGTGCTGCCTACAACACCGTGGTTACAGCCGATAATTTCTGTTGTACCATTGAATGGGATCAAGTTTGTCAAAACGCTTATGATGCTGCAACAAATGGTGGGACTGGTACTGGTGGAACAGTTCCATTAAATGATACTTGCGTTACCCCTCCATCCAATGTCGATGTAAATTCCGATGCATACCTGCAAGTTATCGCGAATGATTACATCTGCTGCAATGTTTTTTGGGATGCGTTATGTCAGAACGCCTACGATCAACTTACAGGAGTTGAGCCAGGTGATTGTGTGATTCCACCTCCTAACGTTGATATCAGCAGTGATGCATACAACCATGTAATTACAACTTGGGATTATTGTTGCAGTGTACAATGGGATTGGATATGCAATTACCTGTATAACAATGCTCCCTTTCCAAATAATGCAAATGGATGCGCCAGCACACCTGCAATGGTCGACACCAGCTCAGCAGCATACACGACCGTCATTAACGAAGATCCGTTCTGTTGCAATGTACAATGGGACAATATTTGTCAGAATGCATACAACCTTGCATCAGGCATGGATGGTGGTATTGTTGATACTGGAGGAAATGGCAATGGAGGTATTGGTACAGTAAGTCCCGGCTTATCACCTGAAAATGGGAATTGTGCCACAGTGCCTCCTGGTGTAGACGTAACAAGCGATATATATGCACAGGTTATTGACAATGATTCCTTCTGTTGCAATACCGCATGGGATTTTATTTGTCAAACTGCATATGACATTTTAACCGACCCGGATAGCATAACTTGTGTAGAGGTGCCTGAGGGTGTTGATACAGAAAGTGAGGCCTACTTGGCAGTTATTGCCGATGATCCATTCTGCTGCAACAGCAGTTGGGACATTGTATGCCAGAATGCCTATGACAACTACAGCCCAGCAGGTTCGGGTCTTTTCATGGGATCGGCCTCTGGGAATGAGATTGGTTTTGGACTCGGATTGTTTCCAAATCCAGCTGTAAGTACTGTGAACTTGACTTTTAGTAATATAGATTCTGAGGCACCTGTTGTCATTGAGGTTTTCAGCAGTACAGGGCAAGCAGTACTTAAAGCGCAAGTGGTAGTGGAAGGCCTGCAACAACATGTGCTTGATATTGCCGGTCTTTCAAGCGGTCTTTACCTTGTATCGGCCCGTCAAGACAATCAATTGATCACAAAGCAATTGCTCATTCAGAAGTAGCATAATTTTGGTTAGATAGCAGGGAAGGGTGGGCATCATAGGGTCCATCCTTCTTTTTTTTAATTGGGCTCCACATGTATATGTACATCTGCCACTGAAGGCAGCGATTTCCGGATATTGTCCTTGACCCGATGGGCTATGGCATGTCCTTCATGCACAGTAAGCTTTCCATCCACGCGCAAATGCAAATCTATATGGTAGTTTAACCCTGTTTTGCGCACGAAACATTTTTCAGTACCGTCCACACCATTTACAAGCATGGCAACATCCCGAACAATCGCTTCAATTTGCGGATGTACATTTTCATCCATAACCTCAGCGAGGGCGGGCCTGAATATGCGGTAAGCATTGAACAAAATAATTCCACAGCCTACCAATGCTGCCCAATCATCGGCATGCTCATAGCCCTCTCCCATTACAAGTGCAATAGCAATGCCCATAAAAGCAGCTGCTGAAGTGATGGCATCGCTGCGGTGATGCCAAGCATCGGCCTTAAGGCTCGAACTCCCTGTGAGATGACTTCCTTTGCTCACAACGCGATACATCGTCTCCTTGATAACGATGATGGCTACAAGAACCACAAGGGTATATGCCTCAGGAGCCTCTCGAGGGCTCGATAAATTAAGGACACTTTGCCATGCAATGATTACTGCTGATGCTACAAGGATGGCAACGACAAGAAAAGTAACCAATGGTTCTGCCTTTCCGTGGCCATACGGATGGTTTTCGTCAGGGGGCAAAGTGGCATAACGCAGTCCAAATACGACCAACATGGATGCAAGAAAGTCGTTGAGCGACTCTACAGCATCGGCTATGAGCGCATGGCTATTTCCCAGCACGCCAGTAATTCCTTTGGCAACTGCCAAAATACCATTGCCCACCATACTGAGCATGGCTGTATTTATGGCCCGGCGCCGCTGCGTACCCATAGGCCAAAGGTAAGGTGTGCAGGTGATGGACCACCACTTCGATGGAGTAAAAAGAATACCACTGCCAAAAAAATGAGAGCAAATAATTTCAGATTCAGTGTATGTATATCCACGTGGCTTCTCGGAGCTTTACTCAGGCGGGCTGTAATACATATTGGGTTCGAGTGTGCTTGCTCTATCTATGCGGTCAGCATTGCGCTCAGTCACGTTGATACCACGGTCTACCACATCGCCCACGAAGCGTTGCTCATTGGCAAGCCAATCCTCGCTAAACGTAATTTCATCTTTAATACCCATCAACTTGGCAATACGCTTCAAAGCTTTTAAATCTTGCTTCAGGCCACTTTGTGGGTTGACCGGATACAGAGCTACCCCTGCTTTTACCATTCCGGGTACCGGAATTACTTCGATGAAATACACCCTCCCTGCTTCAACTTGAGCTTTCACAAAATCGCGGTTTTCTGAACGGGCCCAAAGCAGGTGCTCCCCTGGCTCAACTTCATAGCGCACATAGTTCCGCCCATTGCACTTACCAATAAGCTTGTCGCCATTGAAATACATAAAGTTGATGAGGGAACCTGTGCTCGTTGTTCGGGCAAAATAAATGACAGCTTTGTCGACTGGAGCCGGAGTTATGGGCAAATTAGGCACGGCGAGCTGCGCAATTCCTGTCATTGCAAATAGGATTAAAGAGGTGAAGGCCAATAAATGTTTCATAGAATATTCAATTTGGACGAAAATACGAAGCACTGTTTTTGCGTGCAAGGATTGAGCATAATATGCATAATTTAATGATTCGAAAAGCTTGAATTATGATATCAAAACGAATCTGAGCACTATCAAAAGTGTTTATATTTTGAAAAGCGAAGCATGAAAACTAAATGCTGAACTTATGGAAATTCTGAATAAAGACCTTGCCAGACCAGGCTTAGAAACCAATGCTGCACCAATACTCTAGAAAAAGTACGCATAGGACTTCCGTACAATACGATAAGTAAGTGTGAAGGTAAAATACAGCTCACATGAATTTGGCCAAAGCAGCGGCTACACTGCTTCATCATGGCCAAATTGGAGAACAAAAAGTAGAGATAAAACAAATCATTTCGGAAAGTTCAAGCAGGCTCAGCATCCCGCTCAAAAAATAAAGCCTACACCAAACTCAACAATATTTTTATAGGGCAATGGATCTCCGACGAAACGGTTGACCCGGTACTGATAGTTGCCCTTCAGGACGATGTTTTCTCTTGTATTGAAATTTAGGCCGACAGTCCAAATGTCAAGATCACTTACAGGCACATCGCTTATGGCTTCAACTATTCCTACCCCAGGTGCAAATGCATCGGCGATGCGGTGGTGCGTATTTAAGCGTTCATAGCGCGCAAAAACACTCAACTTCATATCGGCAGGATTGTACAGGCGACGGTTCACATGCTTGATGTTTTCTTTTTTACGCAGGTATGGCAATATGTCATGACCAAGCTCAAAAAGGTATCCATATACTTCATTCCCCATGACTTGACCCATACCATTCTCCCTTTTGGTAAGCTCAAAAATTTTCTCTGTGTCATCGAGGCTTCCATAGGTGCCTACTGTAACAAAGCGCCAATTGCGGTAATCATATTTGGCGTAGGCCGTGCCCAAGGCAATACGGCCCTTTACTTCTTCCTCTGCTTCGCCAATTGTGACTACCTCTCCTTGACCAGAATTCCCAATATATCCTGAAGCGCTCAAGGTCAAATTGTCGAACCCTGTATACGTAAGTTGTGGGTTGAGTGAGATCGCATTTGGAACATTAAAGCGAATTTCACGTCCTTGGCGTATCCATGTACTGCCAACAAAGTTGGCACTGTTCAAACCTTGCGAAATTCCCATTGCATAGTTCCAATTGTCGGAAATTTCGCCATAAATCATCAATCCAAATTCGATCCATGTGGATGGTGTAATGATACGTTCAACTTCGGCCCGGTTCACAGAGTAAAACATGACTGGCTCATCGTTATTATTTACGTAACCTATTGTAAGCGGGTAGAATCCGAAGCGGGCTTTTACATGATCTGAGGCGAGATAATCTACGAAAGCTTCAAGAACGATTTCATAATGTGATTCCTCAGTTCCAAAATGCAGAAATTCGATTTGGAATTCAGAATTCCAAATCAATTTGTCAGTAATTTTATATCCGAAAAATGTCGCATATCGGTAAAGACCTGAATAGTAAAGTTCCAAATCACCGAGCTCTGGCCTCACGTTGGTTTGCAAGGGCACATAATTGAACTCCCCAAATCCGCTGATGGAGTACCGCTTATCGGAAAAATAGATTTTGGAAGCCGCCAAGGCCAATCCGGGTTGCTGCTTGTGCTTTAATTTTTCGACTAGGATTATCCCCGCAGTTGAGTCATTTGCTTCTGGTGGCAGTTGTCCATTTAAATTTTTGGAGGCAAAGCCCATAACAAAATTTAGGCAGAAGAAAACGAGGCGATGGGGTCCCACTTGATGCAGCATTTTAATCCGAATTTCCGTAGGGCAAGTTAAATTGTAGCAGTGGTATAGCCTGAAAAAAAAAGTTAAAACATTCAGCGGCTGGGCGAAGGAGGTGGCACCTGCATAAATTCACTGCTCTGCTTGATAGCCCGCATTACCTGGTCAAGGATTGCTTCGGGCGTTGCTTCGTAATCAATATCAAGGGGCGGATAAAACTTCATGGTAAGCATGCTGCTGGCGACTTTTATTTTCAAACCTTTCTTATCAAAGGCCCGCCGAAATCCATCTATATTGACTGGCACTACAATAGGGCGATACTGCTTAATGATGTGCGCTGTACCTTTTCTACCTTTTTCGAAAGCCTTGGTGGTGCCTTGGGGAAAAGTAACAACCCACCCCGACTCAATTGCCATTCCAATTCGCTCAGTGTCAGTCAAATCTACTTCACGCTGCACTTCTTGTCCGGCCTCTCTCCAGGTGCGCTGCACAGAAATGGCTCCGGCATAAGCCAATATCTTCGGAAGCCAGCCACTCTGCATGGTCTCTCTTGCTGCGACGTAGTACACATTCAATTTGGGAGACAACAAGTACAAAGGATTGCGAATACCTCGGGTCAACTTCCATTTGGATGCACTAAAAGCATGGTACATCAGGGATACATCGGCAAAATATGTTTGATGGTTGCTGACGAAGAGAACCCCACGCTCGGGGAGCTTTAGCAGTATATCCATACCCGCAATCACCGATTTATGCGTCCATACGAACCGCGGCCAGGTAATTGCACCTGCTATCGAAATAATCAGGTATTTCAAAAAGAGCCATTGTCCAAAAACGTTCTTCATGGTATAAGTTGATGGGCGAAAGATAGTGAAATGCAGACCGCTTACAGCGCTACCCTTATTTCAGTCATTTGGCACAGAATTGTTGTTTTCTCACAGAATGAAGTCTGTATCAAGATACAAAGCACAAGGGAATTCACTACTTTTGACTGAAAGAAAACACAATTCACATGCTGCTCAAGATACATCCCGACAATCCAGACCCCAAGCGCATGGCCCAAGTAGTCGAAGTACTCAAAGGCGGAGGTGTGGTTATTTACCCTACCGACACGGTATACAGCATTGGCTGCGACCTTATGAATGCCAAAGCAGTAGCCCGTGTGGCCCAAATCAAAGGTTTGAAACAGGACAAGGCCAATTTTTCATTTATCTGCTATGATTTAAGCCATATTTCGGAATATGCACGGATCGAAACAGCGGATTACAAGCTTATGAAAAAGTTGCTGCCTGGTCCGTTCACTTTTATTCTCAATGGAAGCAGCAATCTTCCAAAACTTTATAAGTCCAATAAAAAGGAAGTCGGCATCCGTGTGCCTGCCAACAACATTGCACGGCAATTGGTAGCCTTATTGGGCAATCCCCTTATTGCTACCTCGGTACACGATGAGGATGAGGTGCTTGAATATACCACCGACCCGGAATTGATTCATGAAAAATATCAAAATCTGGTCGACCTTGTGATCAATGGAGGCTATGGACACAATGAAGCTTCAACTGTAGTTGACCTCACAAAGGGCGAACCAGAAATAATGCGGCAAGGCCTTGGCATCCTGGAGTAGTGCCGCTGAATTTTTGACCAGAGCGCATTCTACCAACACCATGCTTTAGAATAAGCCCGAAATATTGCCCTCTGAATCGATGTCAATGCTCTCGGCGGCCGGCGTTTTTGGAAGGCCTGGCATGCGCATAATGCTACCCGCTATAGGAACAATGAAGCCCGCGCCAGCTGCAAGGTCAAATTCGCGCACCTTGAGGATAAACCCTGTTGGTCGATTTATAAGGTTGGGATCATCACTCAGTGATTTTTGGGTTTTCGCAATACACACGGGCAACTTGTCGAGTCCTGTTTTCTCAAAGAGCTTTATTTGCGCTTTTGCCATAACGCTGTATTCCACATCGGCGGCGCCGTACATTTTACGGGCTATGGTTTCAATTTTTTGCTCAATTCCCCACCCGAAATCGTAAAGGGGCGTAAAATTGCTTTTGCCTTCATCAACAGCTGCTTTCACTGCCATCGCAAGGTCTATACAACCTGCGCCTCCTTTCTCCCATCCTTCGCACAGGGCTACCCTCACGTCAAGTTCCTTACAGCGCTCCTCTACGGCAGCAATTTCCTCAGCACTATCGTCGGAGAATTTGTTGATGGCCACCACAGGGGTGAGCATAAAGTGGCGCATGTTCTCTATATGTTTCTCGAGATTGGGGAGTCCTGCACGAACAGCGCCGACATTTGGTTGTCGAAGATCGGCAAGCCGGATACCGCCATGGTACTTCAATGCGCGAATTGTGGCAACCACAACGGCCGCATCGGGCTTGAGGCCCCCATACTGACACTTGATATCTAAAAACTTTTCCCCGCCCAGCTCACTGGCAAAACCCGCTTCGGTCACAACATAATCAGCCAGACTCAAGCCCATGCGCGTGGCGATGAGGGTATTGGTTCCTTGCGCTATGTTGGCAAACGGTCCACCGTGCAATATAGCCGGATTTCCTTCGATGGTTTGAACCAGGTTGGGCATAATTGCGTGCTTCATGAGCGCTGCCATGGCTCCCTGGGCTTTGAGCTCACGGGCGTAAACGGGCTTATCATCAAAGGCATAGCCGACAACAATGTTTCCAAATTTCTCCTTGAGGTCCATAAGGTCCTTGGCCAGACAGAGTGCAGCCATGACCTCGCTGGCAGCGGTAATATCGAATCCTGACTCTCGGGGTACTCCTTGGGCAGCACCGCCAAGACCTATGACAATGTCACGCAAGGAGCGCTCATTCATGTCCATAACGCGCTTCCACAGAATTTTGCGGGGATCGATTCCCAGGCTATTGCCCTGACTGTGCAAGTGATTGTCAATGAGTGCTGCAAGCAGGTTGTGGGCCTTTTCGACAGCGCTGAGGTCACCGGTGAAATGAAGGTTGATGAACTCCATGGGCAGCACCTGTGCATAACCGCCGCCAGCTGCTCCACCCTTCATACCGAACACGGGGCCAAGTGAAGGCTCGCGCAATACCACTGCCGCTTTCACCCCGATTTTATTCAAGCCCTCTGTGAGGCCTATGCTCGTTGTAGTTTTGCCTTCACCTGCTGGTGTAGGCGTAATGGCCGTTACCAGCACCAACTTTTTGCCGCGCATGGCTTCGGGGCTGGTAAGCTTTAACGGTAGCTTCGCTACAAATTTTCCATAAGGTCGGAGATCATCGGCGCTTATTCCAAGTTTTGCAGCGACCTCATGTATAGGTCGCATCTGCGCCTCGCGGGCTATTTGTAAGTCGGTTTTTGACATGTCGCTATCCATATTATTGCTTGCGAATGTAGCAATAATGGCTCTTGACAGCACTGTATTGGCTTGTCACTTCGTCAACTTTTCCGGAAAGGCAATTGCACACTGATGCATCCCTTAATCGTTGAGATCTACTCCCCGCATTTCGGCTGGCGGTATGTGGGGAAGCAGGAAAAAGCGGAAAATGGTATGGGTGAGATATGCAGGCAACAAACCCCGAGCGGTGTGGTGCGACATTGAAGCCAGGCGTTCGAAAAGCGCGTCAGTTATCAAGTGTATACCTTCCTCGTTCACTTCGCCTGTAAGTTGATTGGCGAGGTCTTCAACGCTGTAAGTAAAGCCAAAACCGAATGTCGCCATGCCTCCATCTTCGAATTCATCACTCTCAGCGTCAATTCTTACCACATAGGAGCAAAAACAAATGCCTTCATCCAGATCAGGTACTACATCGAAGAGTGCAAAGCAATTTTGATTGGTTACCATTTCTTCGTTGAATTCCACAGGATTGGCAATTTCCACGTTCATAACCCTGAGGTCTAACAACCCTATTTCACCTATTTCGGTGTGCCCATTGAAATGCGCTATTTTCATCTGTTTGTTGTTTTGAACCAATTATTGAAAGCGAAGGCGCTCTATTGGACTCCACTTCGAATCCAAATGTAAGGGTTCACATTAAAATTAAAGCAGATGAATCCGAACAAAATCATTTTCTCTGGAGCGCAAAAACTTTGATCATTGAGCCTTACACATGGCGGCTGGCAGATAGCCATTTTGCGCCATTAAGTGACCGTCATGAAGGCGGTGGCAGCTGTCATCGATTGACCTTATTTCTAACCCTGCTTTCTACGCTGTCCCAGAACTTACCGCGCTTTTGTTTGCCCGAACCCAGGATATAGGCAAAGGGTTGCATGCCTGGAATGCTTTCCATAACCTCCTTGAGTACAGCCACCAAGGGTATAAATAGTATCATGCCCACAACGCCCCACACCGCTGCACCAATAAAGAGTGTTACCAGGGTTGTGAGCGGATTGAGCGATACATTTCGCCCCACTATATTGGGAGTAATCAAATTGCTCTCAGCGGTTTGAATCACGATAAAAGCTGCCAAAACCAGGGCGGGATAAAGCAGAGAATCTTTGGTGACAAGTGCGAACAGTATAGGCAATGTGGAGCCAAGCAATGGGCCCACAAAAGGAATGATGTTGAGCACAGCTGCAAAAGCCGCAAACAGCAAGGCGTGTTCTATGCCCAAAGCCAACAAAGCCGCACTGTTGAGCACAAACAGCACACACATCACGTAAAACATGCCGATAATATATTTCTGCACAATGGTTTGAATACGCGGCAGAACCTCGCGTATACTGGCATATTCGCCCCCTGTTGATGGTATCACATGTGTGTCATGTTTTAGGTGACCGCTGGCCATATCAACCGCCATATACACTCCCGCAGCGAAAACATCCCGATATATCAATATGAGCACCACATAGATGGGAACCACAATTGCAAATGTTGCACTGCTGGCAAAAGCACCCAATCCCGTAAAAATCTCAGTGATATTTTCCTCAAGGAAGGGTACAAGCCCACCGTTGAAGAAATTATTCAGCCCATCCTCTATTTCAGTGGGCAAACTGGTTTTTAGCTCAGCAATTTTATCTGATATCTGATCCATGTCCTTGACAAAGCGACTTACCTGAGAGCCAAAAAGAAATCCCACGCCACTCAACACCACCAATACTGCCACTAAGCTGACGATTGCCGCGAGGCTTCTCGGAAACCTCCATGACTCTAACCTACGGCACATTGGCAACAAAAGAAAAGCAAAGAAAAACGAAACCAACAAGGGGACAATGATCTTTTGCCCAACGATGAGTATGTAAAACACGGCAATAGAAAACACCAGAAACACGGTGATGCGCAACAGATTCTGGAAGTTCAGATCTTTCA
The DNA here is from genome assembly GCA_036751905.1 of Cryomorphaceae bacterium. Classification (GTDB taxonomy): domain Bacteria; phylum Bacteroidota; class Bacteroidia; order Flavobacteriales_D; family Cryomorphaceae; genus T3Sed10-241. The sequence continues at coordinate 18,146 of DAIOTP010000012.1, read as the reverse complement.
TATATGCTGATTAGATAGCATATAAAGGAAAGCAAACTTTCAGCGCTTGTTACCGGAATGTGGCAATTTGTTTCTTAACTTTTCACAAAGCATTACGCACAGGATTATTTCATCCAGTGCAAGCCCGGTCCTTCGACGCGCGGAATGTTATATTTGCGGAAGCAAAGAAAGTAGATGACCATACAACAAGCCATCAACGCAGCCTGGGATGACCGCAGCCTGCTGGAGCGTAAACCTTACAGGCAAGCCGTGGAGGAAGCCATTGAAGCCATTGATGCAGGGCAGTTGCGGTGTGCCGAACCTGTAGCCTCAGGTTGGCAGGTGAATGAATGGGTGAAGAAAGCCGTAGTACTCTACTTTCCTTTGCGAAAAATGGAGACATGGGAGGTGGGTCCATTTGAATTTCATGACAAAATTCCGCTCAAACGCGCTTACCGCGAAAAGAATGTACGTGTTGTTCCGCACGCCATTGCACGTTATGGCAGCTATGTGGCACCCGGTGTAGTACTGATGCCAAGCTATGTGAATATAGGTGCTTATGTAGATGAAAACACCATGGTAGACACCTGGGCCACAGTAGGAAGCTGTGCCCAGATTGGCAAAAATGTGCACTTAAGTGGAGGCGTAGGCATCGGAGGTGTATTGGAGCCGCTACAGGCATCGCCTGTGATCATCGAGGATGGTGCATTTATAGGTTCGCGGTGTATTGTGGTAGAAGGTGTAAGGGTGCGCAAAGAAGCGGTACTAGGTGCCAATGTGGTACTCACCAAAAGTACCCACATCATTGATGTGACTGGCGAAATGCCAGTTACAGCGAAAGGTGAAATACCTGAACGCGCGGTAGTCATACCCGGGAGCTACACAAAAGAATTTGCCGCAGGAGCCTATCAGGTGCCATGCGCTTTGATTATTGGCAGGCGCAGCGCCAGCACCGACCTGAAAACTTCACTCAACAACGCCCTGCGCGAGCACCACGTGGCCGTGTAATCAATGAAAAAAATTTTGATCATACAAACGGCCTTCATCGGTGACGTAATTCTTGCAACTCCGCTGATAGAAAAGTTGAAAAGGTATTTCCCTGAAACGCCAATTGACTTCTTGCTCCGCAAAGGCAACGAGGGCTTGCTTCGCGAACATCCTAAGCTGAACGAGGTGCTCATATGGGACAAGAAAAAGTCCAAATACAATGCATTGGCCAAGTTGGCGCGACTTGTGCGGACCAACAATTACGACCTCTTGGTGAATCTCCAACGTTTTGCCTCTTCCGGGTTGATTACCACATCGTCGGGGGCGGCCATGAAGGTAGGCTTCAGCAAAAATCCTTTTTCCTTCGCCTTCACACACAAATTTCCCCATCTTGTGGGTCAGGGTATTCATGAGGTGCACCGGAACCTCAGCCTCATAGCACACATCACAGACAATGAATTTCAAAAACCTGTGCTGTATCCCACAAGAGATGATTACAACAAAATAAAACCATACAAGCTGGGGCCATATATTACAATATCTCCCGCCTCAGTTTGGTTTACAAAACAGTGGCCCATTGAGAAATGGGTAGAGCTTATCGACAAAATCAAGCAAGATTGGAAAGTGTATCTGCTGGGAGGACCTGACGACCTTGAGCTTTGCCATCGGCTAAAAGAAAAATCCACGCATGATGTCATGGTGCTCGCCGGAGAGCTCAATTTCCTTCAATCCGCCGCGCTCATGGAAACTGCCCGAATGAACTACATGAACGACAGTGCCCCCATGCACATGGCTTCGGCAGTAAATGCGCCAATTACGGCGGTGTATTGCAGCACCATTCCGGAGTTCGGGTTTGGACCCCTCAGTGATGAAAGCCACACCATACAAAATCAGGAATTGCTTCCTTGCAGACCTTGCGGCCTTCACGGCAAAAAAAGCTGTCCGAAAGGCCACTTCAAATGCGCCTTGAGCATAGATGTATCTCAAATGTTGCCCCAATGAAAACCATTGATGCCCGTGCTGCGGCGATTAAATTGCGGGATGGTGATGTGCTTGTTGCTGAGCTGGATCACGTGCTTGCATTGATTTGCGATGCCCGCAATGACACAGGAATGCAGCTGATGCGCACACTCAAAAACCGCACTTTTGATAAAGGATTTACCATCCTTATGGACAGTGATGCGCGCATCAACCGATACGTGAAAGAAGTGCCAGCGCTGGCATGGGACATTTTCGATACAAGCGCCGACGCACCCATCATAGTAATTTTGCCGGAAGGCACCAATCTGAGCAAACATGCCCTCGCCGCTGATGGCAGCATTGCAGTGCGCCGGGTGAGCAATATGGAAGAACAAAAGCTGGTGCAAATGGCCAATGCACCCCTTGCCTGCACGGCCCTGCTTCGTGCAGATGGTAGCCCGGCCTGTAGTATTTCAGAAGTAAATCCTCAACTGTTGACCTCCCTCGAATATATGCTATCTTTGCCGTCCCCAAAATTACAAGCCGATATGAAAAAGATCCCAGTTATTAAACTGGGAATCAATGGTGATATAAAAATTTTGCGGGAATAAGATAACCATGCCCCTACGCGATCATAGCTTAGTCCTCGAACTCCCCGTGTTTCAAATGCTGCATGAAGTAGTGTGCAGTACAGGTGCGGAAGCATATGTGGTGGGGGGATTTGTGCGCGACACCATGTTGGGACGCGACTGCAAGGATTTAGACATTGTAGTGGTGGGCGATGGTATAGCCCTTGCCAAAGCCGTTGAACGCAAAATAAATGGCCAAGGCGTCAAAGTATTCAAAACTTTCGGCACAGCCATGCTTCGCCATGGTGAGTGGGAACTTGAGTTTGTTGGTGCCCGCAAAGAGAGCTATCAAAGACACTCCCGCAAGCCCGATGTAGAGCGGGGCTCGCTGGAGGATGATCAATTGCGCCGCGATTTCACAATCAATGCACTGGCCATTGGTTTGGGGCAGCACAATTTCGGCTTGCTGCTCGACCCTTTTGATGGTATGGCCGATATGCGCAAAAAAACCATACGCACCCCGGCCGACCCACACATTACCTTCAGCGATGACCCGCTGCGCATGATGCGTGCAGTGAGATTTGCCACAGAGCTTGAATTCGACATTGCCCCTGAGGCCCTTGAAGCCATGAAAAATATGTATGAGCGGCTTGACATAGTCAGTGCTGAGCGTGTTGCTACAGAGCTAAACCGCATCATCCTTTCAAAAAAGCCGTCGGTGGGCTTCAAAATTCTTTTTGATACCGGGCTCCTTGGCATGTTTTTTCCCGAAATGGTGGCCTTGCAAGGCGTGGAGGAACGCGAGGGATTGCGCCACAAAGACAACTTTTACCATACGCTCGAAGTGCTTGATAACCTAAGTCGTAACAGTGATAATCTGTGGCTGCGCTGGGCTGCTTTATTGCATGATATTGCCAAACCGCCCACCAAGCGCTTTCACCCTGATCACGGTTGGACATTTCACGGACATGAGGACAGAGGCGCAAGGATGGTTCCAGAAATCTTTAAAAGGCTCAAGCTCCCTCTCGATCATAAAATGAAATACGTGCAAAAATTGGTGGCTCTGCACCTGCGTCCAATTGCACTTACCAAAGAGGAAGCATCAGACTCAGCCCTGCGCAGGCTGCTTTTTGATGCTGGCGATGACATTGACGACTTGATGATCTTATGCAAAAGCGACATCACCTCCAAAAATGAAGCCCGTGTAAAGCGGTACCTTGAGAACTATGAAAAAGTAAAAGTAAAGCTTGTAGCACTTGAGGAAAAAGACCGCTTGCGCAATTGGCAGCCGCCTATTGACGGCCAAGAAATCATGGATACATTTGATATCAAACCCAGTAAAGAAGTAGGCATCATTAAGAATGCCATCCGCGAAGCCATTCTCGAAGGCGAAATCCAGAACAACCACGAGGAGGCATTCCATTTCATGCTGAGCGAAGGTGCTAAGCTAGGTTTGAAGCCTAGCGGCCAAGGCATATGACCAAACCCAGCAGGGGTAAAAGAAGCTTGAGGTCACTCTACCACCTTCACTCCTTTCCAAAAAGCAACCCGCCCTTTTATGTGCCTGGCAAGTTCAGAAACTTCTGGATAATACCACGCCGCATCCCGGTTTTCTTTACCATCGACTACCACAGTATAGTAGCTTGCGGTACCTTTCCATGGGCAAACCGTATGTGTGCTGCTTTCTCTGAAGTACGTTGATCGAATGGCATCGGCGGGAAAGTAGTGGTTGTTCTCAACCAAAACAGTATCATCACTTTCAGCAATTATTGTTCCGTTCCAAATAGCTTTCATATTTTAAAATTGATCGTTACAAATTTTCATGTGAACTCCGCTCAGCCAAGGTATTCGCATACCATCCTTTCTCATCTTTAAAGTGCTGTTTTACCGTAAATCCATTGGCTTCAAGCAAGTGTTCCATCTGTCGCGCACTGTACTTGCGGCTTATTTCGGTATGTACGCAAGCACCCTCGTCAAAGAAATAGGTTTTGGCCAAGGCTGCTATGAACACTTCTTGTGCGCGGGTACTGACAAGATAACTTCGGGCAAACCCAGTCGTAGGGTCATAAGTAGGATAGTGGGCCCATTGGTTGATGTCAAAGTTGGATCCCAATTCGCGGTTGATGCGCCGCAACAGGTTAAGGTTGAACTGTGCTGTTACGCCTTGGCTATCGTTGTAAGCCTGTAATACCACACGCGGATCTTTGCGCAAATCATATCCCAGCAGTAACTGATCACCCGGATTGAGCCGTTTGTGCAATCCTTTGAGAAAAGAATGCGTACGCTCTTCTGTAAAATTTCCGATGTTGCTCCCAATGAAGAGTACCAGCTTTGGCTGTTTTGAGTGCATTTGCAATTGCTCCAAGGCCCCAAAATATTCGTCATTGATAGTTTGCACTGACAGTTCTGGAAATTCAATGTGCATAGAAGCCTCTAGAGCCATCAGTACATCAGCACTGATGTCGATGGGGATATAGGCGATTTGCGCACCGGCCTTCAAAAATTGTCTGAGCAAAACCTTGGTTTTGTACCCATCACCGGCTCCAAATTCCACCAGTTCAAAAGGCTTTTTGTTGAATCCCGTTCGGGCGAAGATTTCTGCTCCCAGGGATTGAAAAATGCCATACTCGCAGCTTGTCAGATAATACTCAGGGAGCTGCATGATTTGCTGAAAAAGTTGGTCACCTGTTTCGTCATAAAAATAACGAGAGGGCAGATAAGGTTGACTGGCCTGCAGGCCTTCTTCAACATCGAGAGCGAATTGTTGGGCTATTTTGCTAATCTCAGTCCGCTGAATTGCCATTGGTGGTGAGGTTGAAAGAAGTTACGGTAGCTCACTCGGCTGTGGCCTGCGGGAGTTGCGGGCGATGACCCTCTGAGCACCATTTGGTTGATCATAAATTTGCCATTGTATTCACCAATCGCTCCTTGAGGCTGCATGTAGCCTGGATAAGGAAGATAAGCGCTTCCTGTCCACTCCCAAACTAAGCCGGTGTGAAAGGCCTCACCAAATTTGCGTGCAGCTGCTTCCCATTCAAATTCCGTTGGCATACGCATACCACACCATGCAGCAAAGGCATTGGCCTCATACCAGTTTATGTGCATCACCGGTTCGTTGTCCATACAAAGCTTTAGTCCTGCAAGTGTAAAGCGTTTCCAAGCGCCATTGTGGCGGTAAATGTGTAAAGGATAAGATACATTGTTGGATTTGCACCAATCCCAACCATCTGAAGTCCAGTGTCGCGCATCTTGATATCCTCCATCATCAATAAATGCACTGTACTCTTTCCAGCTCACAGGTCTGTTGGCAATTTCAAAGTTGCCCAAAAGTACATCGTGCTTACCGTGCTCATTGTCAAAGGAGAATCCTTGTTTTTGAAATCCGATGGTATAAATTTCTTTTTCCATGTGGAGCCATTCTATATCGGGCAGATTAAGCTCGGAATCAATTTTTTGATATTGGCTGTATACCGGAAAGGTTGGGTTTGTACCAAAAAGGTATTTGAGGTCAGTGATGATGAGTTCTTGGTGTTGCATTTCGTGGTGTACACCGAGCTCCAGGAGCTTCAAAACCTCTGGAGCACTTCCTTCTGCATTGTGAAGCAGTGCAATCATCGACTCGTCAACATAATGTCTGTATTCGACTATTTCGTCGAACGCTGGTCGGCTTATATTGCCTCTGTTTGTACGAAGCAAGCGCAGGCCTGCAGCTTCATAATAGCTGTTGAACAAGAAGTTGAATTGATCACTAAACTCTTCGTAATTGGGACAATGGGTTTTTAGAATGAAATTTTCAAAAAACCATGTGGTGTGGGCCAAATGCCATTTTACAGGTGAAGCAAATTCGGAGGCTTGTACCACCATATCCTCCGCGCTTAAGCCCGATGTGAGCTCCAATGTATGAGCTCTTACAGATTTAAAATGATCTATACTTGCCGTTGAGGTACAGCTCGGTTTATTTGTTGATACTTGCATGCCTACACATTCAATGCTACAACCGGAAGGGATGGGAATAGTTGATCAGCGCACCAGAATTTTTTCCGTATGCAGGTCCAATCCACCTTCGATGACGACCATATAAAATCCCGGTTTCAATGGTGTGTGGATACGGAAGGGGCTACCGCCCTCAAAATGATGGCTGTGGAACAATCTTCCCATCATATCAAATATCTTTACAGAGTAGATAACGGAACTCTTTAAATTCTCACAAAACCAAGGTAAGCCTGTGGTATATGGATTCACAAACCGACAAACGATGTCTCTGCTGCGGGCAGATTCACCTCCCGACAGGCTGCTCGACCAATAATTCTCTTCCCTTGTAACGGGCAGCCACTGCTGGGCATCGCTGTCCCAGCCTTTCACAACCAACTCAGCGAGATTGCCATCGTTGGTGTAAGTCGCAGCGGCCGCTTGTATTTCATTGCCGCCACCCTCTCCCAGAAAGCTCGGCGAAACCAATTCAAGTTGCCCCAAAGCATTAAATTCCAACTGCGTGACCACAGATGGCACAAAATTTTGATATTCAACGCTCCATAAGCTGCTCACCTCTTCAATCAACTCATTGTTCTCGTCGTAAATGAACCAAATTTGATTATTGGCCTCCCACTCAAGACGGTCTGCGTTCCATATGTGTGAAGTCTCTTCTGTAAGATTTTCATCAGGGCTGTAGGCAAAACTTACTTTGACCATCGGCTCCCACACCCCTGAGCTGTCGATCCAGGTAAAATTTATTTTCTCTGACAAATTGAAATTGTCGTTGTAACGATGGCTTACTTGGGTTCTGGGTATCCATGCATCAACCTCCCACGATGAGGTTAGAACAGAACTCAAATAACCCAAATAATTGTAGTCGTAGCTTTCGAGTTGGCTATGCTTGTATTTATTTGAAGATCTGTCATATACTTGCAGCAAAGACTCCAATACCATACCATCGGGCCTATACTGCAAGCGTTCTCTGCTTACCTCAGTCCAGCTGCTCCCCTCAATGGATGATTTATAAACAGTAGTTTTGGAATAAGTAAGATCATATTCATAAATCAATCGTGCATTGATTTTCCATTCGGGTTGGTCTGAAACCCTCTCATTGATGAAAATATATGTTGAGTCGAGCGAAAAAGATTCCTGTACAAAAGTTTGTACCGGTGCGAATACTGGATTGCTGCTTTGCAGTACCGACTGCACCTGATCAATATTTATATATTGCTGAGCGTAAATTGCTTGCAGGCTGCAAATGGACAAAACCAAATTCAGTAAGAATATTACTCTATATGTGGCATTGCGCCTAATCATACTGCAATTTAAGAAAAATATCATACGATGGTAACAATTATACAGTAACAAAGTTGACTTGCATCAAAATGTATCCTGAATGAGCTTTCAGATTGCCCAATGCAGGCCGAACAAAAACATCTTTTCGAAACAAAAAACGTACGACATATTATACTACCTATTGATTAGCTGAATTTTAAAAAAATTCAATTTACTTCATTCTTTTTTGCCTGTGCTTTTCCATCGCATTTAAACAAAAAAGATTTTTTTCGCATGAACTGAAAAAATCCAATTCAATTTAACCACTATTTGGTACCCACTTATACTGCAATCTGCAGCAATGAAAATTATCCAGGCAGAACCTTGTGCTCTATTCAAATTCACAATCACTTAGCAATTCATACTTTAATTTTGTCATTTTTTTTTTAAGTTAATCGAGTATTGCGCTTGCATTAACTGTGCATATGTCTATATTTGTAAAGCAAATTGGTTCATAGCCTTAAACGCACGTTTCATAGCACAACAAGCCCGAATTCATTTCGGGCTTGTTGCTTTTTATATGAACAATCAAAAAGCGATTAATTCGTACATTCGGCATGATTTGTGCACACCAGTATCAACAAATATTCAATATGCTATGAAAGTCGCACTTGTGTTTATTATTACCTACATGCTATTGCCGGCCTCGGGCATCATGGCACAAACTGGTCATTTGAAAGTGCAAGGTGAAGCTACAGTGTATGCTCAACCTGAAAAAATCACGGTACACATTCCCATTCAATCCAAACACGCTCAATACGATCAGTGCGCTGCATCGCTTACCAAAACGTACAATTCTCTTGTTGATGCGCTTGCTAAATCCGGTATCGACCGCAGCTTAATAAAGTCTGGTGGATTGAGCATCTCTGAAAATTTTACCTGGAGTGACCGCGAACGTAGGCTTGACGGCTATATAGGCAATATCAACGCCTCAATTGAGATGGACAACGACCCCAAAATGCTCAACGCATTTATGCGCACTATGAGTGATGACCGTTTTTTATTTGGTTACAACATGGGGTATTCACTTTCCGAATCACAAAAAGAGCGCTTGCAGGCAGAAGCCATTGCACTTGCAGTGAATGATGCCAATATGAAGGCCCAATCCCTTGCTCAAGGGCTGGGTGTGAAGCTGCTCAGCATTCATGAAGTGAGCTACGGTCAAGCAGAGCATTCCCCTGATGTGTTTATGCGCAGAGAGCAGAGCAAAGTCAGTGCTGATATGGAAAGTATAGAACTGAATGCAAAAGACATTGAAATTCGAAAATCAGTCCAGATATCTTGGATTTTTAACAATTAGTGTCGGCTTTAGGGAAATCCACGCACAGTATGACGCTTGAAAATTTTTTCTTTAAACCCAATTAAGTGAAATTATGCAGGACAGTAGGGTAGATACTTTCGTTGTGGATGGCATTGCGCAGATTGAATTTTTTAGTCCTTCGGGCAATTCCCTTCCAAGTGCTCTCCTTGATCAGCTCACAATAGCGGTACAAAAGGCTGGGGAAAATGACGAAATAAAATGCATCGTCATAAAATCTTCCGGCGAACGCGCATTTTGCGCAGGTGCAAGTTTTGACGAACTTGTTGCGATCAATTCATTGGAAGATGGTACACGCTTTTTTTCAGGTTTTGCCAATGTGATAAACGCAATTCGAAAAGCTCCAAAATTTGTTCTTGGACGTGTTCAAGGCAAAACAGTAGGTGGTGGTGTGGGCCTCGCCAGCGCTGTAGATTATTGCCTCGCAACTGAAGCGGCATCCGTGAAGTTGAGTGAACTCGCTGTTGGAATTGGACCCTTCGTGGTAGGGCCTGCCGTTGAACGAAAAATTGGCAAAGCGGCCATGTCAGCGCTTGCTATTGACGCCACCAACTGGAAAAGTGCAAAATGGGCTTACGAAAAAGGCTTGTATGCCGAGGTGTACTCCGACATTGCAACAATGGATGCTGCACTTAGCGCCCTCTCCCATCGGCTTGCAACCAGCAATCCAGAGGCCATGCGCGCGCTAAAACAGGCTTTGTGGGAAGATTGCACGCATTGGGACGTGCTCCTTGCGCAACGTGCGGCTACAAGTGGGAAACTTGTAGTTAGTGAATTTACCAAAAAATTTATCGCTGACTTTAAAGCCGGTATGAGGGGTTGATTCTCTAATTTTCGAATACGAACATAAATTTCTATCCATCGTAACAGAGTACGGAACGCAAGCAAGGCTTGTTCCCTCTCTACATTCGATGGCAATTCTTAAAAATATAGCACAGCCCTTTTCCGCACGGATGTATTTCCGTGGAGATGTAAGAGCTTTTCATTCAATTTTTTATCCTACCGCTCAATTCCACAACACGGCAATACAGCTGCCTTCAAATTTGGGTGTCAAAAAGAGCCCGCTATGAGACCTTCTCTGCGGCTTTCACCCTGCGGCACTGTTCAATTTGCCAATGAAGCCGCTCTACATCTTCTCAAGCATTGGCGTATCACACAAGGGGATAAATTGCCAAAACAATATCTCTTGGACGCCATTCAAAGGGCGCATAGCTCAGGACTCGATCAATTCTGCACCACTCAACTGGCGCAGCGCATTCAGCTTCTACATTTCTCCCCCTCCACCGACGAAGAGGGTGTACATCTTTTTGCAGAAGATATCACTGAGAACAACGTGACATTCAACATGAATGACACAATCCAGGCTCCGGTCCATAACCACAACATATCCTTTGCACAAAGCCATAGACTTTCGCCCAGATTGGTGCATCCCATCATTCCATCCGAGGAACAACTTCACAAGTATTTTCCTGAATCTTTTGTGATCAATCTGAGACCAAAGGAGCACGAGGGGCCGTTCATGCAGGTCTATAAATTGCCATCTAATACGCTCATTATTGCCATTGTAAGCATAGACTCTACCATCAGCGCACCGATGTCAATGGGCGTTTTGGTATTGGGCTTGCTGGGTACCTTGCTCAAATATCCTAGCTGCACAAAAGTGAATCAATTGCACGACTTGCTGCAGCAAGACTTGCTCAGTGCTCTTCGGCAAAAAAACCAAGAGGAAAGCATATCCTCCATCCACATCGCGCTAATTCATATCGACAGCATCAAGAGCCGACTTACCTGCGCCGGCGTTCCAATACCTTTGTATACATTTGATAACAAGTCAGTAAAATCGAGTAATGTTCGCACACTCATTGATTCACGGACTGGAAATACAGCAGCAAAAAGAAGAGAACAATTTGACACCGTGTACTTAGTCGTGAGCGACCTCCATCATGACGGTGCAACTTCCCGTTCATCAGATTGGCAAGCCAAATACCTCCAGCGGCTTTTTGCATTGAACGTACACCGCCCTTTTCAGATCCAATCAAGCACATACAAAGCTGTGATGCAGAAAAGATTCGTTCAGTATGGGAGCCGCGCCCACACGCTGTTGATTGGAATAAAGCTTTAATTTTTTTCAGCCAAAATGCGGAAGGCTGCTGCGATTTGCTTAATTTTCACACTAATTTTATCTCTCGAAAGAAACACCGTTCGCGCTGTAAGCAGCGCAAAGCGGCCTACACTACAAATGCAGCCATCATGAAAGCAGCTCTCCTCGACCAAATGGAAACCCTTCTCCAAGCTGACAATCCCTTGGAAGTTCAAAAGGAATTTTCCACGCTCAGCACCCAGTTCAAGCAGTTGATGAATTCAACGACACATCAATCCGGCGATGAAGCAGCCGGTGAAATGCAAGAAAACACTCCTGCCACTGCCAAGCTTGACGCTGTGAACAAAGATGAGCTCAGTGTAGACAAAAAGAGTGGTCAGCCAAACGGCAATAACAATGAAAACCTTGATGCACCAGAAGGGCATATTGAAGAAACCCAGCATGAGATGGAAGGCCAGCTTGGTGTTGAGGACCAAGTTGGAATGAATGTAACGCCCAAACAGGAAGCTGCACCAGACCAAGAGAACATAACCGAGCCAGGAGCTGCGCAAGAGCCAGACAATAGGCTTGACGACGGGGATGAAAATAAGCCTGATGCCGAGCCGGCAGCAGTTGAAGTGCACGAGCCCAAAAATGAAAAGGACGCAGAACTGCTTGAGCTTAAGCCTCAGAAGGATCATGATTCCACAGATGCTGAAAGCGAAGAAGCAACGGGTATCGTACATCCTGACCAGCCACTTCATGAACGCTTTGCGGATATCAATGCCTCTTTCAAATCTAAATTGAGTGAGGCAAGAGCCGCCAAAAAGCGTCTTGAAGAAGAAACAGTAGCTACCGCCAAACATTTGTTGGAGGAGCTACAACACCTTGTGGAAAAGGAGGAAAATATAGGGAAGGCTTTCACTGGGTTTAACGCCATTCAGGAAAAATGGAAGTCACTGCCCAAAGTAAGCAATGACAATTACCGCGAACTCAATTCTGACTACAACAAGCAAGTTGAGCGTTTCTTTTACAACATCAACATTTACAAAGAACTCAAAGAGCTTGATCTCAAGCGCAACCTGGAAGAGAAACTCCAGGTAATTGAGGACCAAAAAAAATTGCTGAACGCAAAAGACATCCGATTGCTTGAAGTTGAAGTTCGTCTTAATCAAGACCGCTGGAACGAAATTGGTCCGACATTTAAAGAGGAATGGGAAAAAATAAAAGATGAGTTTTGGAACATAACCCGCGACATATATAAGCGGATTCATGAATTCTACGAGCAGCGAAGAGGCGAATACGGGGTGAACCTTGCGGCCAAACAAGCACTGCTTGAAAAAGCCAAACACATTGCCTCACTTGAGTTGAAATCACACAAAAAATGGCAAGAACGCACCAACGAAATAGTAGAACTACAAAAACAATGGAAGAGCATTGGTTTTGTACCTAAAGACAAGTTGGCCCCAATTTGGAAAGAATTCCTTTCAGTCTGCGATGGCTTCTTTTCAAAAAAACGCGAACATTTTGCAGAGCTCCATACCGAACAAGAAACCAACAAAAAGATCAAAGAAGATTTGATCGCTGAAGCAGAAAAGTGGAAAGACAGCACAGATTGGAAACTTGCAACCGATAAATTCATTGAGCTCCAAAAAACCTGGAAAGCAACCGGACCTGCAATTCACAGAGATGAAAACCGCTTGTGGCGAGAATTTAGAGAAATCTGCGATCATTTTTTTAACGCCCGTAACTCAGAGAAGTCCGATGCCTTGAGCGAAGAGCATGAAAATCTTAAACTCAAAAATGAACTCATAGATGAATTGAGCAAGTCAAAACCCGACCTCTCCGATGTAAAAAATGAAATTGAAAAACTTAGAGCATTTTCAGAGCGCTACCGAGCCATAGGCCATGTGCCTTTCAAAGAGAAAGACAGGATTAACAAAACGTACCGACAGCTTATGGATGAGAGGTATGCCCTCCTAAAGGTAGATAAAAAGGAAAAAGAACAAATTAGGTTCGAGGAAAAGTTGGAACTTTTGAAGTCCAGTGATGCCAAAACAAATTTAATATCCAAAGAAATGGAATTTTTGCGCGGCAAAATCTCGAAGCTTGAGTCAGAAATCATTCAATACGAAAACAATCTGGGATTTTTCGGACGTTCAAAAGGCGCCGAGAAGCTCATTGCAGAGGTTCAAAAAAACATAGACCGTGTGAAAGAGGAGGTGGAACAACTTTACTCCCAGTTGAACATGCTTAAAAATGCCTGATTATCACACAACGTGAGATGAAAACATGACATTTCAGCAGAGAATAAGTTTTGGTTGTGTGCTGCTTGGACTCATCTCCTGCCGCCCATCTACGGATACAAACGAAAATTCTGCGCCACAGCTGGTGTATGAGGGTATGACTGTCATTGAACTGAGTAAAGTACTTGGAGAACCCGATTCGGTTCAAACAGGGAACCAAATCTATGATGCAGCGTCATCTCGTAGGAAACCTATGGAGCGCTGGTATTATCCCAAAAGAACAGTTGTAGTGATAGATGATACCGTCAAGGTAACCAATGAAAGGCAATTTCCTCAATTCAAATGAATGAGGTTGATGCTATCTACCTTGGCACCATTGTCAAAAATATTGTTCACTGCGCGTAAGTACTGCACCTTCCGGTCAAAGCGATAGCTCACTTCAACATAGAAGCCAAAGAGGTCATATATCATCACCCTCGCTCCTTCGTTGCTGCTGCGCTGGTTGAGGTACTTTCCGTATTTTGTGAGCAAAGAGGCTTTACCATCAAAGCCAAGTGTGTTAAATTCTTGTAGGGTCATAGCATCTAAATTTAATACGAATTTAATGATGCTTTCGATGAATGTCAAGATCTTTTCGACGAATCACGCAGTGCGTCTGCGTATTGCACTTATTCAGAGGAGAAAAAAAAATCAGGAAGTCGAAACCCATCATTGGGCACCTGATCCATCAAAACCCTTGCTCCATATAATTCGCGTAACGTTCAGGATTGAAGGCGTACAATTTGGGCTTTCTTCCGGGGTTGGTTGTTGATTCGTGACCCTTCTCGGTTAGAATATTCAGTTTAGCCACCTTTTTTCGAAAATTGCGTTTGTCCAGTTCCCTGCCCAAAATCTCTTCGTATAAAGCTTGTAACTCCGCAAGGGTAAACTCTTTTGGCAGCAGTTTGAAACCAATAGGCCTGTTAACCAAACGCCTTCGCAAACGGTGCATGGCAAGATCGATCATTTCGTTGTGGTCGTAACCAAGCTCAGGTGCTTCATGAACAGGCACCCAGCGCGTTTCTTTATCGGCCCTGTATGATTTTATATCAGTCCCCATATTGATGAGGCTGTAAAAAGTCACATCAATAACTCGGCCCAAGGGGTGTCGTGTCAATTTTCCGAAAGCGTTAAGCTGCTCAATATAAACATTCTTATTGCCAATGGTTTCAAAAAGAATACTTTCCGTTGCATCTTCAAGGCTTTCTTCCGCGTCAATCAACTTCCCAGGCAATGACCAAGCCCCTGCGTATGGATTGCGATTGATTTTTTGGATGAAAATTTTCAACTTGTTCTCTTCAAATCCAAAAAGAACCAGGGTCACGGAAACTCCAAGGTTAAAATAAGCATTTATTTCTTCAGTAATCAATGGATTAGTGGTTTTGGTTAATGAATTCAGGGTTTGTAATACTTGAGTGCTTCTGGCATGAACGATTCTAAATCACTCGATCGACGTTCATCACTCGGGTGGGTACTCAAAAATTCAGGTGGTTTCTGCCCGCCGAGTGCGCCCATGCGTTGCCAAAAGGCCGGAGCCT
>DAIOTP010000012.1:0-3113 GCA_036751905.1 Cryomorphaceae bacterium | reverse complement strand
CGCGGATTGTATCCTGCCAATGCCATAAATATAAGGCCCATCCGGTCGGCTTCGGTCTCGTGAAGTCGCGAAAACCGAAGTGAACCCAGCGTAGAACCGATGCCGTAAGATTGCAAAAGTAAGCCCCGGGTTAATTCCGGCTGTTGCGAAGACAAAACGTCCAGCGTAAGTCCCACTCCTTGTATAGCCATACTTTGACTCATGCGCTCATTGCCATGGCGTGCTACAGCATGGGCCACTTCATGGCCCATCACCACAGCAATTCCGGTCTCATCTTGGCATATCGGCAAAATGCCTGTGTAAAAAACCACACGGCCTCCGGGCATGCACCACGCATTCACGGTGGGGTCATCAACCGTTTGAAAGGTCCAGTCAAATTCAGCGACACGCTTACCTTGTCCATTATTTTTCAGATACTGATTGACAGCGGCTGAAATTTTAACCCCCACGTCTTGCACTTGTTTTGCTCTAGGATCCCTATTGGGCAGGGGTCTATTTTCTTTGAGAAAATCACTGTAAGCTGCAGAGCTCATTTCCGAAAGTTGAATCTCAGGTAGGAGATTTACTTGTTTACGTCCAGTAATTGGCACAGTACTACAGGCATACACAGCCAAAACAACGGCAAGCAGGATGATAACTTTTCGGATCATGGCGTGAAATTCAGTTTAATTGGAATTTAGAATCAAAGAATTTCAGCTGTAAGTCCTCTGTCAAGCAGCGCATTACACATGGACTTCAAAGTGTCCATCGCCCCTCTTTTTACGGCGCATTTTCCTGTAAAGTGTACAAGATATGTGCATTGTTCCGCTTGTATGGTGTTGTGCTTGCAAACCTGAATGAGGCTTTCAATCACAAAGTCGAAGGTATTGAAATCATCATTGTAGAGCACCAACTCTTTGGGCTTCACTTTGAGCTCATCAAGTTCGAGAACGAGCTCTTCATCGGCATGTACCTGCGCCATCATTGCTGTAATTTTAGATATCCCAAAGATATAAATTACAAGCGAAAACGACGTACGGATATTATCTGGCTTCCAGGCCCATTATCTGCCCATTTACGGAAGTGCCTAGCAATGCCGAGCTCAGTCCGGCCGCCCGGGCAAGCGCTAAAAAATCCTCAGCGCTTTCTTTTTTGGAAAACTCTGGTGAAATGTACATCGCCTGCCCTGAGGGTCCCTCGATTTTCCTTATGCCAAGGTCACTGTTATTCAACATAAATGAAGCGAAATAATCAGGCACTTCCCTTCCGAATTGACCCAGTACAACCACATAAGTCTGTACGCCTTGTGCATCGACAGCTTTCGTATCTGCACCATCGGCTGTTGAAGCGGAATCAGATGAACCAGTTTGACCAGGTTGCAGAGGCCGGTCATCATTAACAGACTTTGTGGAATTCTCGGGCTGAGCTGTGTCGTTTGGAATTGTCGGCGTATTCCGGTTTAGAACGCTCAATTCCAATACTTTTGAACCCTCCCTTTCCAGTACTTCAGCAGCCTCGCGAAGGCTTATTCTGCGGCCGTTGTAATATGCAGTAATGAAGGCATCACCTACGCCTGCTGCTATGGCGTCTTGCTTGCCATTCCCGGCTTCGGCCAAAGAAGAGAACCGTCCGGAAGTGTACCGAATCAGTCCCTTTTCAGTGAGTTCACTGTTTAGATTGCTCAAATTATAAAGTTGATCCAGCTTTACGGGTTTGCTGTATACACCTACCTGCACGGTGTAAAATAGTCCTTGAACCACTTCTACTTGTACTGCTTCAGCGGCTTCTGGGTCGGCATAATAATCAACTGTAGCCGTTTCCGTACTGGTTTTTACAGCCGTTGATAGGGCGGAAGCCTTTATGGTGTCATTACCCTCATTTGGCATAGGCATGTTTGCAGTAGCGGCCCTTTCGCTGCTGGCTGCAGTCTGATCCATTGGAGCTGCCTCCGGCAAAGCTGCTGCCTGGGCAAGTATAGTCCTTGCTTGCTCCGATGTGAGCTTTTCACCATCTACGTAGGCCACCACGAATGCATCCCGGAAGCCCATGTTTCTAATGACATCCCGTGCCTCGATAGCTCTTGTGTATTCACGAAACAAGCCAGCGCGGTAGCGGGTAATGCCATTGTCGAGTTTTTGACCCATAAGTGGGGCAATCTCACCAAACAAGTCTTGAGAAATGGGCTTTCGGAAAGCGCCAACCTGCACCTGAAACACAAGACCCTTTGGCATTTCAGGATCCACTGGAATGGGTTTTTCAGCACTGTATACCGACTTATCGGCAATCACAAACATGGTTTCGCGCACATCGGAAAAATCGGTTTTCTCCGCGATTATTTCAACCATGGCCAGCCAATTGCCAGCAGTCATGACAGCCTCAGTAGGTGTGGAGGTTGCTGCAGGCGATGCAGGTTTACCCATAGGTGCATCACTTGACCATTGAGAAATGGGCGTTTCCGCTGGCTTTCCTCGCACAGCAGCATTTTCGTCCAAAGCTCCAAGGTCATCCGAAATTAAATCGGTGGTGATGACGGTGTAGGCCTTGGTGCCCATTAAATTGTTTAAAACATTGATTTCATTGGCTCCAAGCGCTTGCGCTGATTGCGCGATCATCTGTTCATTTGCTTTGCGTGCGGTGCGCAAGTCTTCGGCGCGCAGCGCTACAGTTGCTGCATTGCTGTAATATACGGCTGCCTCTTGTTCTATCCTTTCGGCACGCTCCAGCATGCTTTGCCTGTTGCGCAGGTTGCTTTCTAAAGGCAGCATACTGCGAAGGCGCGCAGCCTCATCAGAGCGCTCCTGCCCTGCCCCATAAGTGGTTCGCAATAATTCCACATGCCTTCGCTCCATGCCTTTCAGGCTGTCGGCAATCGCCACGCTGCTTACGTAAACCAAGGTCGTATTTGACTCTTTAATTTTTTCAAGAATCTCAGGCGCCAAAATTTGCGCATTTGCAATTGTTGCAACCCGCTCTTCAGGGCTGCCTGGCCGTGCGAATTCCAAGGGGGTTGTCAACAATGGTTGCGTCTCCATGAAGCGTTGAACTGATTCCGGGTTGCTGTATTCGGCACTGCGCAATAAGGCTGGAGTAAGGTAAGTGTATCCCTCGATTGGTTCGTGTTCTTCCAGTTCGGC
>DAIOTP010000011.1:33740-42455 GCA_036751905.1 Cryomorphaceae bacterium | reverse complement strand
AGGAATGGCTTGGCATATGATAGAAAAAAGTAGGGCCGCCCTTTCGGGCGGCCCTACCGATTCACGTCAAATGAAAATCTTTAAGAAGCTAAACTTACTTGGTGATGACCAATTTTTTCACAAGGCGCTCATTGCCTATGGTAAGTCCATATTGGTAAACACCAGCAGCGAAGCGGTTCAGGTCAAGGATCAAAGGCTCTTGCTTTCCAGCTGGACGCTCACCCAAGTCTTTGGCAAAAACAGTTTTTCCAGTAATGTCGGTAATTGAAAAACGTACATTTTGGGCTGGGGTATAGAGTTCCCAGTTGATTGTAGTTTCACCGAAAGTTGGGTTGGGGAAGTTTTGGCTCATGTTAAACTTCAGCTGATCAATCGAAGGGTTTGCGCTCAATGGGTTTGAAGTTACAAACCGAATGGCTGCACCAAAGTCACCCAGTCCAAACCAGCCTTGTCCAAATGGAGCAGGCTGTGCAGTAAAGTTGCGCACTACGCTGGCAAAGGTCTCGCGGCCACTCTGCATGGCAATGGCAATCTGATCCACATCGTCCACCGTGGCGGGGAAGCGAATTTCGGCCTGGAATACCCTATCTGTCGTAGCCTCAACCGGCTCAGGCAATTCCATAATGATATACGTCAGTGGTGGTGTTCCTGGAATGAAATTGATGTCATCCAATTCCACAACGTACTCAATTTCCGTTTGTTCAAAAATTGGGCTATCAGGATTGTTTGGACCTACTGGTTGGATCACTGATGCTGCCCGTACGTTGGGGAAGCATGATTCTCCTTCTTCAGAAATGATGGTAGAGCCTTCTGTAGTACTCTGCATGATAGCAAACTTAATGTGGGTGATGGTCGCAGGCTCAATGAAAGCGTAACGTGTACCTATGATGCGGTTTGTTGTAAGAGGTACATTGTTTAACCAATCGAAATCACTGTCATTGGCGAATGTATCCTCAGTTACCTTGAAATATTTAGGTTGTTCTGAATTGTTACCGGGATTTTCATCATCCTGATCAGAAATTATTTCCATGTTGACAATGTATTCCCCTAGTTCTCCACCATCAGCGAACGCGTCGAGCACTACGTTTTCGATTGTAAATAGTGCCTCATCTTCAAAGGCAAGATTTACACCTTCCGCAGAGAGAAATGGACCTTCAACGCCTGAAGGAGTAGTTACGGTTGCTGACAAGCGAACGTTGGTTTGGGTCTCAGTACCGTTGTTGATTGCAAAAGCAGTGAAGTTCAATGGAACTACCAAACCTTTTGGGTAATGGGTATACTCCATGTTCAATTGGTACTCGTAGTCATCCCATGTTTCCACCTCTTCGATTGTTTCTGCACCGAAATCTGTCAAAACAGCATTTCCAAACCAAGCGCCTTGCATGGCCATGTCATTGCCCAAAGGACCACCCAACTGAACATCATCAATTGCCCACCAGAAGCCCCAGTTGGCTTGATACCTAAATCCGAACCATACGGCAGGCTGATTGGCAAATTGTTCTGTGACATTGATAAAGGCTTCCTCGGGATTGGTAGTGACATCATTGTTGACCATTTGGCCATTGATAGGAATGTTCAACCAATTTACGCCATCGTAGCTGTACTCCACCAAATACTCGGTCATCCATCGCCCGGTGTATTGAAGGAATGTCAAAATAACGATATCCGCATCCGACAAGTCCACAGGATTGGCAGTACGTATGAATGTATTTTGTACAGAATTGTTTCCAACATCATCGCCCGGCGCAAAAGCAAAGCCGTCGGCAGCACCTGGAAAGTTCACTGCGGGATATGGCGCTGGTGCGGCGGTAACAATTTGCCATGGAGCTGGGGGTGTGCCTTGGTCAGTGATTACCCATTCGTTCGCATCAGAGAAGTCAGAAAAAAAGAAAACTTCATCCCTATTTTGTATTGCACTCATAGGAGTGATGTCACGAGGAGCAGGAGTTGAAACAAGTTTCATCCGCTCCTGTATGTTGACTTGATTCTTTAACGAACTGTTTTTAAAGGATGGAGCTTGAGCGCTTACAGCTGCGCCCAAGGCAAGAAATCCTAGTGTGTAGAGAAGTTTTTTCATAAATATGGTTTAATTTGGTGAGAATAACAGCAGCGAAGGTAAAGATTACAATTTAATCACGCATCATTAAAGCAGGCTTATTCTTGGATTCACAACCAAAAGACTTCAACTGGTGGTGAACCGAAAACACTTAATCATTCACTGCTTGCAATTTGTCCGTTTTTTCAAAAGCCTCCACCGGAGGGCAAGTACATACAAGATTGCGGTCGCCATAGGCATTGTCCACCCGTGCTACAGGGCTCCAGAACTTATTCAGCCGAGTGTAAGGCAATGGATATATGGCCTTTTCACGGCTATAGGCATGCTGCCAAAGGTCGGCCGTGGCTTCTTCGGCTGTGTGGGGTGCATTGATCAGCACGTTGTCCTGATGGTCATACAAACCTGCCTCGATTTCGCGTACTTCCTCTCGGATTTGAAGCATGGCTTCGCAGAAGCGGTCCAGCTCTTCCTTCGACTCGCTCTCAGTGGGCTCTATCATGACTGTTCCTGCCACGGGCCACGACACAGTAGGTGCGTGAAATCCATAGTCAATCAAGCGCTTGGCTATATCCTGCACTTCAACTCCGTGATTTTTGAAAGGACGGCAATCAATGATCATTTCATGCGCCACGGTGCCGTTTTGTCCTTTATACAGCACATTGTAAGCTCCTTCAAGGCGCGCTTTGATGTAGTTGGCATTGAGTATGGCCACCTTGGTAGCCATGGTCATGCCCTCACCACCCAGCATTTTTATATATCCGTATGAAATGAGCAGGATCAACGCACTGCCCCATGGGGCGGCGCTTACTGCGGTGGTCTGGTTGGCACCTCCTACATCCACAAGGCTGTGCCCGGGAAGGAAAGGTACCAGGTGCTCAGCCACACATATAGGACCCATACCAGGGCCTCCACCACCATGGGGGATTGCGAATGTTTTGTGCAGGTTGAGGTGGCATACATCGGCCCCAATCAGGCCCGGGCTGGTAAGGCCTACCTGTGCGTTCATGTTGGCGCCATCCATGTACACCTGTCCACCGTGGTGGTGTACAATTTCGTTAATTTCTACAATCGATGCCTCAAATACGCCATGCGTGCTCGGGTAGGTCACCATGAGGCAGCTCAGGTTCTCGGCATGGGCTTCCGCCTTGTTGCGCAAATCAGCTACATCAATGTTTCCTTGTTCATCGCACTTCACCACCACCACTTCCATACCGGCCATCACAGCACTGGCCGGGTTGGTGCCATGGGCACTGCTGGGTATAAGGGCGATGTTGCGCTGCCGGTCGCCGCGGCTGATATGGTAATTGCGAATCACCATCAGGCCTGCATACTCACCTTGTGCTCCGCTGTTGGGCTGGAGGGATACCCCTGCAAATCCAGTGACTTCACAAAGCGCCCTCTTCAGGTCTTCAAACATTTCGCGGTAGCCCGCAGTTTGGGTATCGGGTGCAAAAGGGTGTATGTGCGCCCACTCGGGCCATGTGATGGGCATCAGTTCGCTTGCCGCATTGAGCTTCATGGTACATGATCCCAAAGAAATCATGCTGTGGGTAAGCGAAAGGTCTTTGTTTTCCAGACGCTTGATGTACCGCATCAACTCGGTTTCGCTGTGGTAACGGTTGAAGCTCGGATGGCTCAGGTAAGCACTGCTTCGCTTAAAGCGGCCTTCAATGGGCGATTCGGCCGTGGCCGGGATCTGCACATCGTCGGTGCGCACTGCTGAAGCAAACACCTCAAAAATATCATCAAAGTCAGCGCGGCTCACCGTTTCATCGAGGCTAATGCCCACATGGCTCGTTGGAAAGTAGCGCAAATTGATGTGCTTGGCTTCGGCATATTCGGCGATTTTTACTTTCGAAACCCCTTCCGGCAACTCCACGAACAGGGTGTCGAAATATACCTTGTTCACAACCGTGTATCCTAAACTCTCCAGGCTTTGGGCCAGGCGGGTGGTTTTGTTGTGGATGTCACCGGCTATTTTGCGCAAGCCATCGGGACCATGGTACACCGCGTACATGGAAGCCATGATGGCCAACAGGCTCTGGGCGGTGCAAATATTTGAAGTGGCCTTATCGCGGCGTATGTGTTGCTCGCGGGTTTGCAAGGCAAGGCGGTAACCCGGGCGGCCATGCCTGTCGGTGCTTACCCCCACAAGGCGACCTGGAATGTGGCGCTTGTAATCATCTTTTGTTGCAAAGAAGGCGGCATGCGGCCCACCAAAACCCATTGGTACGCCAAAGCGCTGGGTATTGCCCACCACCACATCAGCACCCCACTCACCGGGAGGGGTAAGCAGGGCAAGGCTCATCAGGTCGGTGGCTGCCACCACGCCCGTTCCATTGGCATGTGCCTTTTCGGCAAATTCGCGGTAGTCATGCACTTCCCCAACTGCATCGGGGTACTGGATGAGCGCACCGAATACCTTGTCATTGAATTTGAATTTCCTGTGGTCACCCACAATGAGGTCAATGCCCATCGGTATGGCCCGTGTTCTGAGCACATCAATGGTTTGCGGAAAGCATTGTGCCGAAACAAAGAAAATGTTGGCATCGCGCTTCACAGCGGCGCGTTCGCGAGCGCTGTAGAGCATGCCCATGGCCTCCGCGGCTGCCGTTGCTTCATCGAGCAATGACGCATTGGCTATTTCCATTCCGGTGAGGTCGGTCACCATGGTTTGGAAATTGATGAGCGCCTCAAGCCGGCCCTGTGCTATTTCACTTTGGTAGGGGGTGTAGGCCGTGTACCATCCCGGATTTTCCAAAATATTGCGCTGTATGGCTGAGGGTACGATGGTATTGTAGTAGCCCATACCGATAAAACTGCGGTAAACCTTGTTTTTTGCGCCAAGCGCCTTCAATTCGCGCAGGTAGAAGTGTTCGCTCCGGCTGCCAGGCAGGTCCATTGGGGCCTTGAGGCGAATAGCTTCAGGAATGGTTCGATCTATGAGGGTGTCGAGGCTGTCAACACCTATCGTTTTCAACATTTCTTCGATATGGTGATCGCGTGGACCAATGTGGCGTTGAGGAAAATCTCTCAAGGGCATAGTGTGGGTTTTCGTTGGTGGAAAAATTCAGTTGCAAATATATGTACAATGCGGGTGTGGGGACACTACAAGGAGTCAACTTTGGTTGGCATAACCGCCCACCAAAACACTTGTTCTGAAAGGCAGCATTTTTAGCGAATTGATGATGGTTAGCTTAGCTCAACCACGAGAAGCAGGCCTTGTCATTCTTTCTACCTTTGCCGGTCATGAAGATTTGCTTTGCCCTGTTCATACCCCTGTTTCTGCTTGCACACCTGAAGGGTTCTGCACAAGAACGCTACTACATTCATTTGATGAACGGACAGATACTGCCCGCCTCAGCGCTCAATGATACTTCATATACAAACCTTCAAATTACTTTCGACAAAAACCACTTCAGGAGGGAATCCCTGGACCTTAAGGCACGTCGCAGGGCGCGTGATTACTTCAACTCGGGCATCACGGCGCGCCGTGCCAGTGGCATACCCGTGGTGATGCGCGAGGCTTACAGGGACCGCGAAGAGGTATTCTCCATCACCATGCCCGATGGAAGCCAAAAACTTATGTATACCTATGATGAAGAAGCTGGAAATGACCTTCAAGTCGATGCCATGCGCGCCTTCGTTGTAGGTCGGGGCGATGCCTACGCCAGTGTAAGCGGCCGGGGTTGGCTATGGGCTGGTTTGGGCACAGGCTTGGTGGCGGGTTATGCGGCAAGAGGCAGCATTCTGGCACTGGCTGTGCCTCCACTTTTTTCTTTGGGTACCAAAATTCCAATAATTCGCATACCCGAAACCAAAATCAGCAACCAGGCATACCGCTACGACGATGATTATGCGGCAGGTTTTGAATCCTATGCGCGAGGGCGTCATTTCAGAAAAGCACTTACCGGCTCAGCTATGGGAACCCTAATAGGCCTTGCATCCTTCGCGATAATCGACAATAACCGTTAATCAATATGCTGAAGCGGCATGCAAGCACTGCCATCCGCCTTCTTGCGGAATCCAACCTCTTGGTAGCTTTAGGTGCGGCCATGCTCGCGGGCAGCAGCAGCTGGTTCTTTGGGGAAGAAGCATCGCCCGCTTTGCTTGTTTTTACGGGAAGTGCAGCCCTTTTCACTTACACTTTTCAGCGCCAGTTTGGCGATCTGGACGCCAGCAGTTATACTGCTCCATTCGGCAGGTCTGCCATGGTTGCTGGCCTTTTCGGAATGACATTGACCCTATGGAATTTGCGCTGGCAGCAAATTGGCATACTCGTGCCTGCCGGTGCTTTGTCACTGGCGTATGCGCTACCCGTGTTTAAAAAGAGCGATGGTAAGCGGTATTCGCTCCGCAAAATGCCTTATCTCAAAATTTGGGCAGTGCTTGCCGCCTGGTTGCTCGCGGGAGTAGCGGCACCCCTGGCAGGCCGCGGAGTGGATACAGCCCCCTTTGGCAGCATGGCCATCGCTCTATTTACCATCCAACAAGGAGGTATGATTTTCAGCCTTGCACTTGCCTTTGATATCCGTGACTTGAAAGTTGATAGCCCGGGTCAGCATACATTACCACAACTGTACGGCATTTCCAAAAGCAAGAAATTTGCAAATCAAGCGCTTCTCGTCAGCGCTTTGGTATCAGCCATATTGTACCTGTTTGGTGAGTTAAGCGCACCTGGCATGTTGTTTCATGTGTTAATTTGCAGCGTTTGGTCATTGCTCATTAGGCGCTGTGAACCAACCACTCCAGACTGGTACTACCCCATTGTGATTGATGGGGCATTGCTGGCGCAGGGCTTGGGCTTGCTGCTTTTGCAGTAAATGCACAACCATAAGTACAAATCCCTGCATAAGAGGCAAATATCAATCAATCTTCAAGCTGACTCCATCAGCCCCAATCAAGATCGGATTGTCATTAACCCTACCTTCCTCACCGCGATTTTCCAATTTCAAAACACCCCTAGGACACACCGCCGAGCACACCCCGCAGCCCACGCAGCTGGCACGCACTATGTTTTGGCCGCGCTGGGCGTACCACTTCACGTCGATGCCCATTTCGCAATAGGTGGAGCAGTTGCCACAGGAGATGCACTGACCGCCATTGGTGGTGATGCGGAAGCGGGACTTGAAGCGCTGCACAATGCCCAGGTAGGCCGCCAGCGGACAGCCAAAACGGCACCACACCCTGTTGCCCATCACGGGATAAAACCCGGTACCCACCGCTCCGGCAAATACAAAGCCGATGAAAAATCCATATACGCCCCGCACGCTGTAGGAATTGATGCCCAGCACTTCGGCATTTCCCGTAAAGGTGGTGTAGGCCACAAGACCCGTCATCACCACGGCAAAAACGAGGACGCTGTGCACCAGCCACCGCTCGATCTGCCAGGCGCCGAGGCGCTTGTCGCTGAGGTGGCGGTAGGGGTCACCGACGGTCTCGGCAAGGCCGCCGCAGCCGCATACCCATGAGCAGTACCAGCGCTTGCCGTAAATGTAAGTAAGCACGGGCACAGCGATCACAAACAGCGCAATGCCCCAACCAAACAGGAAAAGGCCCAATGTACCCGCCTGCATCATCTCACCCACGCGGTAGTCGAAGAAGAAGGTGTACTCCAGCGGCCATATGCTCTTGATGTCCCATACGGGCAGCTGCATGAGGGTCATAATTTGCGGAAGCGTAAAAGCGAAAGCCACCTGAAAAAATATCACCGACACCGTGCGCACCTGCTGGTAGGCGTTGCCGCGGTACTTGATCATCATGCGGATGCCCATCACCGTCATAGCCAGCGTGTACATAAAGCCGTACATAAACCACTGACTCGAAGCCGTGCCGGCCATGATGCGCGAAAGCGGCTCGAGCAGGGCGGCTTGCGGGGCAAAGAAGCCGGCGTGTTGGTAAAGCAGGATGTAAAAACCTATCAAAGCGGCCATTACCACCCAGGCAGGCCACTGTCGCGTCTGTGATTTGTTGTGGTAAATGCCCGTGTTGTGGATGCCCGGCTTCCGCTTGGTGTCGGGGTACATGTGAACGAAACCCGCAAGGGCAGCCAAGCCGAAGATGAGCAATGCCCAGAGCCCTGTCCGCAACCATTCAGGGACGCCGGCGGTCATCACAGCGTAGCGGTCGTTCTCGCGGTTGCCGGAGCTGAAGCCATGCTCTGAGACCACGGCAGCGTTTACTTCATCGAGCTTGGTGTTCAGCGTCTTTTCAAATTCCTCAAAACTGTTCCAATCCCGTCCGGCCATCCAGCCGGTATAGTCCGTGACTTTTTGGAGCAGGTTGGGCCTCTCCATACGGACTCGTTCGTTGTCGGCAAATAGGGCTTCGATGAGCGATGCGTCGTACTTGGAAGGGTCGCTGTCGAGCCGGTCAAAGAGTGCTTGGCGGTCGGCGCTGCTGAGGCCTTTCTCCTGGGCGATGGCAGCGTTGTGGGCGTCCATGGCCTCGCCGACTCTATAATATGTGCGGTAGGCCGGGGCGGGTGGCAGTGCTTGCAGCCTTTCGGCAAATTGGGCTGGGGCGGGCGCGTTGAGCTCCTCGACAGATATTGTGCTAAAGTCGAGATCGACCATAAAGGTGAGTGCGAAAAAAGCCAACGAGGCCAGGGTAAACAGCCCCATTCCAACGGATTTGAATATGCGGGTGGCATCGGGCGT
>DAIOTP010000011.1:29158-33730 GCA_036751905.1 Cryomorphaceae bacterium | reverse complement strand
CATTTGCTGAACAGTTTTTGGAGTGCGTTGCGTACTTTGAGCGCTATGCCGGTGTCGCGGGTGAAGGCGGCTTTGAGGTCTTTGGGCCACTTGCGGTAAAACTCTGCGTCGAAATTGGCCGCTTCGATGCCGCCCACCACTTCATCAACGCCACGGCCTTCGCGCAGGGCTTTGTCGAAATAGGCGTGGCGCATGCGCATGCCATATGTGTTGATGCCTTGGAACACCTTGGTCTCGGGGTGGTAGGCGATGGTCACAAAGCGGTTGTCGCCCGGCATTTCGGCAAACCAATGGGCTTGGTCGGCAGCTGGTTTGGGGCGCACCTCGCCGTAGGTCTGGTACTCGATGTCGAAAAACTTTGCGCTATTGAACCATGGGCCGGGGTGGTAGGGCGTCTTTTTTCCCGAAAGGGTTAGCCCAAGGGCCTCTCCCATCATGCGGCCAGTGTACCACACGGGCTCTATGGCGCGGCGACCGGGCAGTGGGTTGCTGATTTCGGCGCAATCGCCGGCGGCGTAAACCTTGGGCTGGTTGGTTTCCAAGAATTCGTTGACCACAATGCCACGATTTATCTCCAGGCCGCTTTCCTTGAGAAAATCGATGTTGGGCCGCACCCCGGTGGTGATACCAAGGAGCTGGCAGGCTATGGTTTCACCGCTTTTGAGTTTTACCGATTTTACCCGCCCGTTATCATCGCCGATGATTTCGTCGAGCTCCTCGCCGAGGCGGAGGTCTACTCCATGGCTCTCCGCGTGACGGCCTACGCGGATGGCTTCATTTTCAGTAATGACATTGGCCCAAAAAGCCTTTTCACGCACGAGCATGGTCACGGCCACATTGCGCGAAAGCAGCATCTCAGCGAGTTCAATGCCAATGAGGCCACCGCCCGCGATCACGGCGTGCTTGCAGGAATGGTCTCTTTGTTCGGGTGCCGGGGTCGATGCTTCGAGCTTCTGCAGATCCTGATAGCTCACAAGGCCTTGCACGCCTTCGAGATGCTGGCCGGGCCAGTTGTAGAAGGCGGGCTTGCTGCCTGTGGCGAGGACGAGTTGGTCGTAATTGAGCTTATCCCCATCATCGAAGTGCAGTGCCTTTTCGGCAAAATCGATGCGTGCCACCCATTTTTGCAGCAGCCCAATGCGGTTCTTATCCCAGAAGAAGTCTTGGTAGGGCTTGATGTTTTCGAAGGGCATGTGGCCCATATACACGTACATAAGGGCAGTGCGGCTGAAGAAGTGCGGCGCTTCGCCGCTGATGAGGGTGATTTTAGCGGAAGGATCATTTTTGCGCAAGTGCCTTGCGGCGCTGACCCCGGCTATGCCGTTGCCGATGATGACGGTGTGTGTTCCCATGGATCAATCACAAAGCTAAACGAAAATGGTCAATTGCCCGGCACCCCTGATAACTCATTCATAGAGAAAATACGGCCAATTCGAAATCGATGAGCTACTCATCCATTTTAGCTGCCAGCTGCAAGGTTTCATTGAAAAATTTCTTGAAGTCAATGCAGCCCTCGGTACAAGAGAGATAACGTATCACAGCCAGCACCTTAGTATCCTCGCTGTGATCTGTATGTTTGTCGTTTACGAAGTATACAATGCTGTGTTGATCGCCGGTGCTCAGTCCATAAAAACTTTGGCTTGCCATTCTATTCGCCCTTAGGGCTTTCGACAATTTTTCACATATTTGCAACGAAAGCAAATCTGTGCCGGGCGATAGCTCGAGATAAAGCAATTGTTGCCTTTCCAAGCCCATACATCGGGCTGCGTAATGTGATACCCTAATGACATGCTGACCATTGGGAGCGGCTTGTATGGCGCCGTTAAAGCTCACATTCCCTTCCACCAAACATTTCACAGCCGGCCCTGAC
This sequence comes from Cryomorphaceae bacterium, assembly GCA_036751905.1. Lineage (GTDB taxonomy): Bacteria > Bacteroidota > Bacteroidia > Flavobacteriales_D > Cryomorphaceae > T3Sed10-241. Next base: position 31,860 of record DAIOTP010000011.1, on the reverse strand, counting down.
CTGTCGAGAAAATGATGGGCGATGTCGTTGGGAACGTGCAAAAACAAACCTTCATCGGTATGTTCCAGTTCTTCAAGTGTGCTCGCAAACACCATATGCGTTTTAGTTTAAGATTTATCCCTATTTGCATTCACATGCCTGATCATCTCATTCAATTTCTATCCAATTTTACTTTTTTCGAAGCGCATTGATCAGAGCCTCTTTGTCCATTTTGCTCCTTCCATCGATGCCAACTTTTCTTGCCAAATTGTAAAGTTCCTGCCTCGATTGTTCCTCAAATGGCTTGTCGCTCTGATTTGTATTGGAGGTATTGGCAATTTGCGCAGCTGTGTCCTCGCTCAAGCCTTGATCGCGCAGTGATTCATACCATTCCACATTTTTAATGCTTTCGTTGTCTGGCATATTGCAGGTTTATTGTTTGAACTTTTCGTGTATTTCAGTTTGCGCCCTGTCGCTCATTGCAAATGCCCTGACCCTTTCTACGAGGCCTGATAATCCGCCCTTGTTGGCCCAGCGCTCGCCTTGGTGCATTTTAATTTCCAGCAGTACCGCATCTCCACCATCTTTACCTTTCGGGAAATACTGCTCTATAGAAGGGGTCCACAGTTCTGTTCTCAAGGCTTTATTGGATGAGATGCCAGCCACACCCGTTAGGGTCAGATAGTCGCCCTTCTTGTGGTCAACGAAAGTTGCGTTCACTTCTTCCTCTGCTACAATGTCTAGAATAACCTCTGAGTTGAAAGGCACGAAGAAATAGAGCGTGCCAGTGTAGGCATTCTGTATCACACGCATAGGGCGGCTGTGCATGCCTTGCCTGCCTTTGGTACACAGCATGGCTACGGGTATGTCATTTATGACATCCCAGATATCTTCGTGTTGATCATTTTGTGTTTTCATGGTTCTTTGTGTTGAAATCACTTTGCATATGCAGTTATTATACCGCTGCCAACAAAGGAGGCCTACATCCTATCCAAGAACACTTTACATCGAGACATCCGGATTTAAATTGCACAGTGATGGGGCAACAATTACACACTTTCTGGTAGCTTTCTACAATTGTTCAATCCATACTCCTCATTTCCGTCCAACGGTTTAAAGCAAAAAGATGGTGCAAGCCTAAGCGAGCACCACCTTCTGTTCATTCACATAGCAACTTCAGTATTACGCCACGACGGTCTTTTGACCTGCGTGTTTGCCTTCAGCAAATTCTTCGATCATTTTCTCGATGAAGGCGGGGATATCATCGGGATTTCGGCTGGTGGTGAGGCCTTGGTCAACCACCACCTCTTTATCTACCCATTTGGCACCGGCATTTTTGAGGTCAGTGGCAATGGAATGGTATGAAGTGAGTTCACGGCCTTGCAATGCATGGGTTTCAATGAGCAGCTGCGGTGCGTGGCAAATGGCCGCTATAGGCTTACCGGCACTGAAGAAATGCTTTACAAAAGCTACAGCTTGCTCATTCATGCGCAGTTGGTCAGGGTTTAACACTCCACCTGGGAGCAACAATCCGTGATAATCTTCTGCCTTTACTTCGTCCAATGTTTTATCGACATTGTAGCTTGCACCCCAGTCGTCGACATCCCAGGCTTTTACTTTTCCTTTTTTTATTGAAATCACATGGACTTCTGCTTGGGCATCATCCAAGGCCTTTCGGGGCTTTGTGTATTCCGACTCTTCAAAACCGTTGGTCATGAGCACGGCAATTTTCTTGTTCTTCAAGTTGTATGACATATCGTTCAAATTTTTCGTTGTTCTTTCAGGGATTCACAAGGGTCAAAACCATGCCGAAGGCCCATGACCTGTAATACAGAGGCAAAGGTTATTTACAGTGTGAAAACGATTGCCCACGTGTAGATTTGGCGCCGCAACAAGCGCCTATAATTTGCTTAAATCGCCCGCAAGTGGAATCATGTAGCGGGGAGACATCAATCGCTTGTGGTGACGCAGCATTACTTCCAAAATGGAATTTTCAACAGGAATTGCTGCCAGCAGATATTTGATGCTGTTTACACCCTGCGTTCTCGCTGATTGGCAGCCTTTATTTCAGCGTTAAGTGCTTTAAAATCTATACTGCCATGATGAATTACAAGGTGCTCCATAACAACGATGGCCCGCCGCACCCTGATGGAACTGCTTTTCACATTGCCCACGAAATGAATGAGGTTGCGCTGCTTTCCCGGAGTCAACTTTTCAAAATGGGCTGATGCCACTTCATCTTGTCGCAGCACTTCTTCCATTTCTTCGCACATCGCCATGCCATAAGTACTTTCATCGGGAACTATCGACAATTGAACTGGGCTACCAACCGTCAAATCAAGTTTTCGCAGCACATTTTTGCTCATCATGATGAAGTGTTCTGCACCTTTTTGAGGCATCAAAGCGCAATGTATGGTGTGCTTCCCATTGATGGTACACAATACGCGGCGGCCTGTGGGCAAATCGAGAAAATGCACACTCACCTCATCGGGCACAGGTACATAATGGCCCCACATATCGCCATCAAAGCGGTGTATCACGGATGCAAACTGCATGTGACGAATATACTGAGTTTGTGCAAAAGAGAAATCAAGCCTGAGCTTGCTTTGAATTATGGGATGTGCAGCCTAATTATCAGGTTTGTGCCAAAGGCTGAAGCAAGGAAGTATCTTTGAATGCACCTTCATGATGAGATATTTCAAGATAAACCAGGCGTCCGGGAT
>DAIOTP010000011.1:15309-29148 GCA_036751905.1 Cryomorphaceae bacterium | reverse complement strand
ATAACCCATTGCGGTAGCCCATTTCGAAGGCATGGCCGCGTATGACCTCTTCCCTATCTGCTCCACACTAAGGGGTATGGCAGCTTCACCATTTACTGCAATATGCAATTCGCTCAACCCGATGGAAGCAACCATATTGCGCGCATCACTGCTCAGCTGCGCGAGTAGTATATCGGGTTTGGATTCATTGCGCTCTAAAATGGCGGCGAAAAGCATAACACTAAGTTTTAGATTTATTACATCTAAACCTGTGTAAACCCTACTTGTTATCGCGTTTTGGTATTTTAACAGCGTGCATTCCAAATCATTTGCCCAATCCACATCCCATTCAATGTACATTCACCATTCTGGAAAGCATAGTTGAACTCCACAATACCACACGCTGTTTACCTTTGCAGCAATTATACACACATGAAGTACGACCTCAGCGAAATTACCGCCCTCATCCGCGACCGACGCACCATATATCCCGAGCAGTTCAGCACACGCAAAGTGCAAAAGGACATGGTACAGCACATCCTCACCAACGCCACCTGGGCCCCCACCCATGGCAAAACACAGCCTTGGCGCTTCAAAGTATACATGGGCGAAGGCCGCCAAGAACTGGGTGCGCTCATAAGTAGCTTGTACAAGGCCCACACCCCAGAAGAGCGTTATTCGGAAAGTACACTCAACAAATTGATGGCCCGCATAGAAACCAGCAGCGTGGTCATTGCCATGGTGATGGCGCGCACACCGGAAACGAAGATTCCCGAATTGGAAGAAATCCAGGCAGTGGCATGTGCGGCCCAGAATGCCATGCTTACTGCTACAGCATATGGTCTGGGCTCTTTTTGGTCTTCGCCAAAATTCCTGTACGAGACCGGCATTGCAGAGGCCTTCGGTTATGCACCTGATGACAAGGTACTCGGCTTACTTTACCTCGGCTATCCGGCCGCAGAATGGCCCAAAAGCCACCGCAAGCCGCTGGAATACAACACTACGTGGGTGGACTCATAAAACAATGGCCAAGCCTTACGTACATTACCGCAATTACGAGAATCATCAGCAGCAACGCCAATATGTTGTGTTCTACTTTTACGCCAAGGAGCATGCTGACTACTTTGAAAGCTTGCTGATTGAAGCCGAAATGACCTATGAGCGCGGTGCGGGAAAAGACTTGCTGCGCAGACACCTTTTTGGTATCCACAAAAACCAGCTCGAACGCGCCAAGGAACTTAACGACCAAACGGGCAACTTCTTTAGAAAACCCTTCCTGGCCGATGATATGATGCGCTACATGGTATTGATCATTACCATAGCTGCGGTGCTTTTGGGGCTTTGGGGCTGGTGGAAAACAGGGAATTGAGGCCATAAAGGCCAATTGGATGGCAAGTTGCCGTACCACATCGGCATCTGAGCACATGTCTGGCATCATTTCAAACTGAGCCCAACAAAAGCCGGTATAAATAGCCTGGTGGCCTCACTCAAGCTTTGATCAGCGCTGGAAAAAAATCCCATCACAGCCGTAACCCCCTGCAAATTGATCCGTTGAACAATCACCACCTTAAACTAAGATCAATATGTTATCTCCCCGCTTCCTGTTTGCCTTGATCCCACTTTTCACGGCATCGATTTTTGCGGAAGCAGCCCCCAATCGCCCCCTGCTGGAAAAAAACGCATCGGAAGGTGAAAAAGAAAAAAATGAGGAAGCGCGACGTGATACCGCCAGCGCAGTGGTAGTATACAATGCTGAGACGTGGTTTATTCCAAGTACGAAATACGATGTAAATTACTACAACCACTTGATCGACTCACTGGTACGGCTTGATGTTATTCCGGTGAATCTCGTAAACCAACTCAATGTGTACCGCAATCTGAGTAAATACGAGCGAAACCAACTGCTCAATGTTGTTGACAGCATATTCGAAAGTGACAACGTACCCCGGAGTGTGGTCAATGCAGTAAACATTTACCTCTCAAGCATCGAAGAGGAGCGCAATACGCCCAAGGGATTTTACGCCTTTGTACCTGCATCGCGAAGTACACGCCCTGCAGGAGCATTCTATACAGATTGGAATACGGACGTACCCTACCCTACCCGCAACAATCTGAGCAAGTTCGACTCCACCCTCACCCTGCTACTCGTTGATAAAGACCAAGACTGCGGCTATGCCATACCCCGCGAGGGAGTGCTCACATCGCACTTCGGCTGGCGCTGGGGCCGCAACCACAACGGTACAGATCTCGACCTCGAGGTGTGGGATCCGGTGGTGGCAGCCTTTCCCGGCGTGGTGCGCGTGGCACGCAATTACAAAGGCTATGGCCGTGTGGTAGTAATACGCCACTACAATGGCTTGGAAACCCTATACGCCCACTTGCACCGCTTTAAAGTAAAAACAGGCGACGCGGTAGAAGCCGGTGATGTGATAGGCCTTGGTGGCAGTTCTGGTGCCAGCACCGGCAGCCACCTACACTTCGAAGTGCGATTTCAAGGAGTGCCGATCAACCCTGCCAGCATTTTTAATTTTAGGACAGGTACCCTGCGCCAGGAACATGTGGTTCTTGAGCGGTCGGGAGCCGTCCTCGCCGTGGTGCCTGAAAACCGTAAACCACAGGGACAAGCCAAAAACGAAATGCTTGCCAGCGCGAGCAAGGCGGGCAGCTGGTATGAAGTGAAAAAAGGTGATTATCTTTACAAAATAGCCCGTGAGCAAGGCCTCAGTGTGGAGTATATTTGCGCAGCCAACAAGCTTTCGCCCAACAAGCCGTTGTATGTAGGCCAGAAGCTCAGGCTAGGCAATGAATGATCAAAAAATACTTAGCAGCCTTACTCCCAATTGTCTTCACCAACGTTCAGGCATACGCGCAGCCTGAAATGGAGGACCGCTTTGCGCTCACGGCAGGCATCGAAATACGCAGCCTCCAGAATTTTGGAATCTTCAATATGGATTCGGTGGTTCTTATTGATCCTGACAACAACTTCAGATCAGTATATCAACTCGATGGAGGTTTTGGCTTTGGGGGAGTGGTACGGGTTAAGCTCACCCGGTTGTGGAATGTAGAATCTGGCTTATACTTCACCCGTCGCCGTTATGGTTTTCGGATCAACGACCTGCAAGGACCATTTGAGGGAGAAACCACCATGCGTTCGGTAGCCTATGAGTGGCCGGTGAAAGCCTTGGTGTATATTCAACTTGGCGACCAGCTCTATATGAATGTGGCCATGGGCGCCGCAGCCAATTTTTTTGCAAGTGATGTGATCTCGCTGGAGCGAACTTTCAACTTCCGTGGCTTCAAAACCGATTGGGTGCGCCTGAGTGTACTGGGCAGTGTAGGCCTGGAGTGGCGTACCTTGGAGAGCGGATACTTTTACCTCGGCGCCACATGGCACCAATTCAATCGTGAAATCATGCTCGCCGAGGTCAACTATTTCAGGCCGGCACCTGATTCGCCGGGGCAATTCGTGCCTGCAGGCAGGCAGCGCGGCTTCATGGAGGGCACCTACTTTTCCATCGACTTCAAGTACTTCATCCACCCCAAACCACCCAAGAGGGAAAAATACAATGTGGTAATTCCCGACTGGAAAAACATGCGCTAATTTCCAGCTCTTTTTTCCAAGAAAAAAACCGAACTCCCACAGGAATTCGGCCTTGATGAAGGGTTGAAAAAGAGCATTTACTGGGCTGCCGAAATGACCAGCACCAGTTCGATATCGTCATATATGGCACGGTCGCCAAGGTTGTCGAAAAAACTGCCGCTTCCATATTTGATGTCCCAATGGGTGCGGTTGATTTTCAAATCACAGTTGCTCATAAGCATGGTGCCGTTGGTGGAAATAAATGCCTCAAATTCCACCGGCTTGGCAATGCCTTTTAACGTGAGCTTGCCCTTTACTTTATAATTCGGATCGCGGCCTTCGGCATTGGCTTTAGGCACGAAGGTGCTGGCTTCAAAAATTCCGGTATCATACTTTTCGACTGAGAAGAAATCATCGCTCTTCAAGTGGCCCAAAAGCTTGGCATTGGTGCCGGGATCCTTGATGTCTTCTACCACAATGGTGGTCATATCAATCAAAGCATTCACCTTTACCGGCACTCCATCAAGCACTTCTACAGTACCCGAACGCAGCATCACCGTGCCTGTGTGTTCACCTGTCACTTTCTTTCCGGTCCAGAATACTTTGCTTTTTTGGGCATCAATTTTCAGTACAGTTGGGTCAGTGGGGCCGTTTCCGGCAAATGCTGCTATTGCGAAAGTTGTGGCCAAGAGGCCGAAGGTCCATTTTTTCATCGTGCTGTCATTTTTGTTCTTTATCTGGCTCACTCGAGCGCATTTTATTCAAAAGTGTATTCAAAGTTTCTGCTTCCTCCTCATCGATCGAGCGCAGTGATGCATGAAGCGTGCCAAGAGCTTCTGTGGCCTTGCTCAAAGCTTCCAATCCAATTTCCGTGATGACTACATCCACCCGGCGGCGGTCGTCAGGGCACACTTTGCGCTCCAGCATGCCCTTGCCTCTTAGCTTTTCCACAATGCGCGAAGCATTGGAGCTTTTATCGATCATACGGTCTATGAGCATATTGACGGTGATCGGCTTGGGAAATTGACCCCGCAATATGCGCAGTACATTGTATTGCTGCATGCTCAATCCGTACTGCTTAAATAGAGCCGATTGCTTGTATTCCAGCCAACTGCTGGTGTAAAGCAAGTTCACCATGGCCCTTTCATAAGGGTCTTTGAATTTCTTTTGCTGAATCGCTTTTTCAATTTCCATGGCACAAATATATGTTGATACATTATATACACAAACGCCTTATTTCTTAAAAGGTTCTTCATGGCTGCTTTGGCTACCTTTGCACCCATGGCATATATGAAACACCTCGAAACCTTAGCAACTGACTCCCAAAAGCGTCTGCAATCTCTTAAAGCAAACCTCCGCAACATTGTGCTCACAAGGCTGGGGGTATTTGTGGTATTCGGGACCGCGGTGTATGCATTTTGGTGGACCCCATGGCTAAGCCCCTTGTTGATTGTGGGCGGAGTGGCACTGTTCCTTTTTCTTATTAAATATCACGTCAATGCGAGCAAAGCCAAGGCACTTGAGGAAGCCTACCTCGGCTTATGCACCGAGGAAATTTTGATTTCCAAAGGGGAATGGCGCGGGCGCAGCAGTGGCGAAGCTTATACTGATCCTGCACATCCGTACACCTCCGATCTCAACATTTTCGGCAAGCACGGCCTCTTTCAGTTCCTTAACCGATGCCAAAGCCCCACTGCCGAGGCGATGCTTGCCGGTTGGTTGCAGGACACTCCGCTAAGCATTGATTCCATCGTTCAGCAGCGCGACACCATACGCCAGTTTAGCGCAAATCCGGATTGGAGCCTGAGGTACCTCGCCATTGCAAAGACAGCCCTCCACGAAAAAAATTCAGACAATGCAGCAGCTCAATCCTGGCATATTCCGGTACTTGAATCACCTCGGGGCTTTGTAAGGATTATTTTTACGCTTATCCTGCCGATTGTCATGCTCGGCCTTACCCTTGCCTACGCCTTTGATGCGGTAGGGTGGAACGTCTACTTTTATGCCTTGCTTGGCGCGGGAGCCATAGCGGCCCTGCGCCTCAAGCAGCACCAGGCGGCCTTCAGGAGCTGGGCACTACTGAGCTCAGGCCTCGAGGGAGCCGCCGACTTGCTCAGCATGCTCCGTGAAAGAGATTTTGGCGAGAGCCCTTATCGGGAAAAAATAAAGGATGCCAGGCTGGAACAGAGTTTGGAAGCCTTAAAAAAACTGGAGCGCATCAATGGGGCCATCGATAGCCGTGGCAATGTAGTAGTCGGCATTTTGTTGAACCTCTTGCTTTTTTGGGATTTCCAATGCCTGTACCGCATTCTTGATTGGCAAGCCAGCTATGGAGAATCCATGCCGCGTTGGCTGGAGCTTATGCGCGAAGCTGAAGCATACCAAAGCCTCGCGCTGTACCGCTTTCAACATCCGCATGCTGTAGATGTAAGCTGGAGCAATGAACCAGGCATATTTTGCGAAGGCGCCACCCACCCGCTCTTGGGCGCAGAAGCGGTAGCCAACCCTATAGATGTAACGGATATTAAGCAGTTTGCGATCATCACCGGGGCCAATATGGCTGGCAAAAGCACCTACCTGCGCACGGTGGGAGTGCTGGCGCTCATGGCCATGCGTGGCCTACCTGTGACCGCTGGCAGCATGCGCATGAAGCCCACCCGCATATACACTTCCATGCTTACCACCGACAGTCTGGGTGACCATGCCTCTTACTTTTTCAGTGAGCTGAAGCGCCTGCGCACCTTGGTGGATGCCATTCAATCGGGGCAGCCTCATTTTGTGATACTCGACGAAATACTCAAAGGCACCAACAGCGTCGACAAGGCCGAAGGTTCCAAACTATTTATGCACAAGTTGCTCGAAATGAAGTTACCCGACGGCAGTCCGGCAGCCCGGGGCCTCATTGCCACCCACGATCTCAGCCTTTGTGCCATGGCCGAAGAAGAACCCCAGCGGGTAGAAAACCTCAGCTTTGAGGTAGAATTTGAACAAGGGCAGCTGCAATTTGACTACCGCTTGCGCAAAGGGGTATGCCAGCACATGAATGCGAGTTTTTTGTTGAAGGAGATGGGATTGGTGTAAATGGCGTCGTTTGCGATTGAATCAACTTGACACTTGAAAAACCGCATGGCTAACGCCTTCCCTGCAGTTGCTGCTTCAGGGTTTTCATAAATTCCGAGGCATACACAAATTCATTGATCTCCGGATTGTCGGTGGTAATGATTTCCTCTTTGGTGCCTTCCCACCACTTTTCACCTTTGTAGATGAACATGATGTTCTCACCAATTTCTATCACCGAATTCATGTCATGGGTAATCACTACCGTCGTAATGTCCATTTCATGAGTGATTTCGGAGATCAGGTTGTCGATAACGATAGAAGTCATTGGGTCAAGACCTGAGTTGGGCTCATCGCAATAGAGGTATTTTGGCTTCATGGAGATGGCCCGTGCAATGGCAATTCTCTTCTGCATACCCCCGCTGGTTTCGGCAGGGAAAAGTTTGTTTTTGCCTGTCAAATTAACCCGCTCAAGCACCTCATCAGCGCGCTTTTTCATTTCACCCTTGGTCATGTTGGTAAACATGGTGAGCGGAAACGTCACATTCTCTTCAACTGTGAGGTTGTCAAAAAGGGCGGAAGCCTGAAAGAGCATCCCGATGTGTTGCCTTACCTCCCGCTTTTCCTTGATGGGCATATGCACAAAATCGACGCCGTCATAGTGCACTTCACCCAATTCAGGCCTGTGAAGCCCCACCATACACTTGGCAAGTACCGACTTGCCACTGCCGCTTTGCCCTATGATCATGTTGACCTTGCCGCGCTCAAACGTATAGCTCACATCCTTGAGCACCTGGACATCTCCAAAAGATTTGCTCATGTTCTTTACTTCAATCACAACAACAGCAATTGGGTGAGTATGTAATTGAAGAGCATTATCAAAACACTGCTATAGACCACAGCCTGTGTACTGCTGCGGCCTACCTCGATGGCGCTTCCTCGGGCATAATAGCCGTGGTACGAGGAAACAGAGGTAATTATGAATGCGAAAACAACCGACTTAATCAAGGCATACACCACATGAAAAGGTCGGAAGTCGTATTGAATTCCATATATGAATTCACTTGAAGAGCTCACACCCGTGGTAACACATATAAACCAACCCCCAAAAATACCCAAACCCATGCTGATCAATATAATAAAAGGAAAAATCAAAATTCCGGCGATGATCTTGGGAAGCATGAGAAAAGATGCGCTGTTCACACCCATAATTTCCAGGGCATCAATCTGTTCTGTTACGCGCATGGTTCCTATTTCAGAGGCAATGTTCGAACCTACTTTACCTGCCAAAATCAGCGAAAGAATGGTGGGTGAAAACTCAAGAATGATGGACTGCCGGGTTGTAAATCCCACAGTGTAAGCAGGAAGCAGTGGGCTCTCCATGGCTGAGGCGGTTTGAAGTGCAATAACTGCACCTATAAACAGCGACATCAATGCTACGATGCCTATAGAACCTATACCAATCTTATCAATTTCTTTGATGAGTTGGGCATAGTAAATCTTCCACTTTTCAGGTTTTGTAAAAACCTTGGTTAAGAGCAGGAAGTAGCGACCAATGTGAAATGTAATGTTCAATCTGTGTATGGCTTGACGCGGTAAAGATGGGAATTTTGCGCACAATGAAAGCATTTGAACGTCAAGGCCGACACAAAATTATTTTTCATTCTGCATAACGCTGTGTAGCTTTGGGCTTATGAATCGCAGCACACTTTCCAGATTTGTCATTCTTGTTTTCGGGGTGGGGCTTATGTCTGTCTCTGCTTGCCAACCCAATCCGAAGAAAAAATGCAATACCTGCCCAAAATGGACCAGTGATTTGTCAAACACCAAAGTTAGTAACCAGGTATGACACAACGGCATGACCGCCGGGAGGGCATTGCACAGGCTTTAATACCTTACTTGCCAGCGGGAACCGCGACCACTGTAGCAGCATGGATTGTAGATGAAGGGGTTCAGTTCGTCATTGCCAAGCCAAGACAATCAAAATTGGGGGATTTTAGGGCGGGCAGCCGTCAGCGGCCAAGCCGAATTTCGGTAAACGGTGATTTACATCCTTACGCATTCCTGATCACAACAGTGCACGAATTTGCTCATTTGCAGTGCTTTAAGCAGTATGGCCACAGCGTTGCACCCCATGGTGCAGAATGGAAGGCGCTCTATGTGCGTATGTTGAAGCCCTTTATGCAAAACAAGGTTTTCACAGAGAGCATTCACACTGCCCTCGAAAAACACATTGCAAGCCCCTCGGCATCCAGTTGCAGCTGTTCTATTTTGCACAAAGCACTGGCGCTTCATGCTGATGAACAAGCCACATTCCTAAGCGATATATCACTGGGCGCCACATTCCTATTTCGCGACGAGATGTACCAGGCCGTGGAGAAGCGCCGTACGCGTTATTTATGCAAGCGTTTGCGTGATAACAAGCGCTTCCTGATTTCCGGAAGGGCTGAAATTGATGTGCCCCAAGCAAATGGATCACTGCATTAGCAGTCTGTTTTGCAGAAAGCTTTCAGGCTTTCAAAATTTTTAACTTTGCACCACTTATAACCCGCCATGGAAAGTACAACCCCCAACAAAGTGCAGCAACAGCAGGTGAGTGAAATGGCGGCGGGCCTCAAAGGATCTGAAATCATCAAGCTGGCCGGCGAAATCAAAAGCAAGCAACAAGCCGGAGCCAAAATTTTCAACTTTACCATTGGTGATTTTGATCCATCCATCTTTCCCATTCCTGAAAAATTACGCGACGCAGTCATTTCCGCTTACACGGAGGGCCACACCAATTATCCTGCTTCCAACGGACTAGAAAAACTGCGCAAAGTACTCTCAGTATTTATGGAGCGCGAAATGAACCTTGCATACCAGCCCGACCAATTTCTGGTGGCAGGCGGTGGCAGGCCATTGATCTTTGGATTTTACCAGGCAGTACTCGACCGTGATGAGGAAGTGCTGTTTCCTGTACCCAGTTGGAACAATAACCACTACACCCACCTGAGCCATGGCCAACAGCGCATGATCGAAACGCGGCCCGAGCACAACTTCATGCCTACCGCAGCCGATCTTGAGCCATACTTGAGCCGTGCTGGCATTGTAGCATTGTGTTCACCCCTCAACCCCACAGGTACCGTATTCAGCAAAGAAGCACTCGATGAAATATGCGTGCTTATCCTTAAAGAAAATGAGCGGCGAAAAGGCCGCCGTAAACCACTTTACCTGCTCTTTGACCAAATATATTGGCAACTTACTTTTGCCGGAACGGTGCATTATCACCCCGTGGGATTGCAACCTGCCATGCGCGATTATACCGTGTATGTGGACGGAATCAGCAAGGCCTATGCTGCTACCGGGGTGCGGGTAGGTTGGGCTTTTGGGCCCGAAGCCCTTATTGGCAAAATGAAATCGATACTCGGGCACGTAGGTGCCTGGGCGCCCAAACCTGAGCAGGAAGGAACTGCTGACTTTATGGCAAATGCAGATGCATGCAGTCAGTACATGGGGCTGATGACAGAGCGGCTACACCGCAGGCTCAACGGGTTTTACAAAGGCTTTGCACAACTCAAAGCTGAAGGACTGCCCGTAGACGCGATCACTCCTCAAGCAGCGATGTACCTCGCAGTAAAAATTGACTTGGTAGGCCTTGGGCTGCCTTCCGGCAAATTGATTGAATCACAGCAAGAGGTTACTGCCTACCTGCTCGACGAAGCGGGAGTCGCGCTTGTACCCTTTGGCGCTTTTGGCGCATCCTCCAATTCACCATGGTACCGACTGAGCGTGGGTACTGCAAGAACTGAGGAAATTGAAACGGTGATTGAAAAAATTCGTTTAGCACTTAATAAACTCAGCTAACCTTACCCCTATGGTTAACCCACACAACTTTTGCATCATCATGGCCGGTGGCATCGGAAGCCGCTTTTGGCCAATGAGCCGTACCGCCAATCCCAAACAATTTCACGACGTACTTGGCACCGGACAAACCTTGCTCCAACAAACTTTTGAGCGCTTTCTTGCCATCTGTCCTCCCGAGAACATTTATATTGTTACCAATGCACAATATCAGGACCTTGTGCTTGAACAGCTGCCAGAAATAAAACCGGATCAGGTACTGCTGGAACCGAGCCGCCGCAATACGGCACCTTGTATAGCCTATGCCAACCACAAAATTAAACTTCGCGATCCTCAAGCCGCCGTTGTAGTAGCACCAAGTGACCACCTGGTGCTTAAAACCAACGCATTTCTCAAAACCATCGATACTGCCCTCACGCAGGCCCGGAACTCTGGCTATTTGGTGACCCTCGGCATCAAGCCCTCCCGACCTGACACCGGCTATGGCTACATTCAGTTTACTGATGAAGCCGACTCGAGCAATCCCGATGTAAAACGGGTCAAAACATTTACAGAAAAGCCTGACATTGAATTGGCCAGAGAGTTTTTGCGAAGTGGAGATTTTTATTGGAATTCCGGCATATTCATATGGACCTTGCCGTCAATCATGGATGCTTTTCGCAAATTTCTACCAGAGGTAGATGAACTTTTTGAAGAAATCACCCCATACTACAACACGCCTGAGGAGGCCGAGCGCATTGCCAATGTATACAGTGTATGTGAAAGCATATCCATTGACTACGGCATTATGGAAAAAGCTGACAATGTAAATGTTGTGCTGAGTGATTTTGGCTGGAGCGACCTGGGTACATGGGGCTCGCTCTTTACCCATATCACAAAAGATGGGCACAACAATGCTGTGAATGGCAAAAATGTGATGATGCAGCTAAGCAAGGACAATATGGTACATGTACCAGAAAACAAACTCGTGGTGATCCATGGACTCGACGATTACATCGTAGTAGACACCGACGATGTACTCATGATTTGCCCCAAGGAAGAGGAGCAAAAGATCAAACAAATCGTGACCGACTTGAAGGCGAGCAAAAACGCCAAATATGTGTAATTCATGACAATCAGGTGAGGCGTAATAGCTCTGCCAGACCTTAAAAAAGATGTAAGCATGGATTGGCGCGTTTGCATGGAGTGACACCTCTTCCACCACAATACATCACCGTGCCTCATTTGTTGGAATCAATACCCACACCACCTCGACACCTTCCATAGGACCGTAGCCTCGCTCACCTTGATATGGCTTAATGAGATGGCCTGCTCCGTATGTCGCAGATGCTCCTGACGTCTTTATGGGTTTGGGAGGCACAATGACAGGATATTTCGAATAATAAGTGCGGGAAATGTAGGTATGCCAGTCAACGGCATACAAGCTGAATCCGTCCCTTGAGTAAAATGGCATGCCCGTTGGAGGCTCCATGTACGAACATTCGCCAATGCGCTCAACGGCAAGGATATGCAAGGCGCTACCGCCTACCACAGCAAATCTGTGCAACAGCGTATCGGCATCGCTGTAGGTATTGCTGCCTACCCAGCCGTCGGCCAATTGGGTGATTCGGGGTGCCGCACCCTTATCGTCTAGCCACACATGGGCACCTTCTACCGTGATATAAAGTATGGGGTTGCGGTGAATGTGGTACCCGGTAGTATCACCGGGCCTTGCTTTAACGAGCAAAAACCGAAAGCAGTCCCACTCATACACGGGGACATGGTAGGGCTCCTGGTGCACATCAGGGTGCTGTGCCTGAGCATAGGAAGCTGATGCTAAAAGAATACAAAACACTACCCCGAAATACATCCAATGCTGGAAACACATAGCAGATGTACTCAACACAAGGCGCTGTATTTTAGTCATTAAAACATCCATTGCACAACCCATATTCCGGGCTCAGGGGTGGTGTGATCTTTCAACAAGTCTGTGGCCTTGGCTGGTTCTTGCACTGAATAAATGCTAAAATCCCAGATTCCCATCGGGATTCAGACCCGTCATCTCCATCGGATTCACCCATTCGTCAAATTGCGCGGCAGTAAGGTATCCAAGGTTCACTGCCTCTTCTTTTAGGGTGGTACCTTTTTCATGGGCTGTTTTGGCAATTTTGGCAGCTTTGTCGTACCCAATGTGCGTGTTGAGCGCAGTAACCAACATCAACGAGTTGTCAAGGTGGCGCTTGATAAAGGGCAGGTTGGGCTCAATACCTTGTGCGCAATGCTCGTCGAAGCTGATGCAGGCATCGGCCAGTAAGGAGGCTGATTGTAGCAGGTTGGCAGCCATAACGGGCTTAAACACATTGAGCTGGTAGTGGCCTTGCATGCCTCCTACCGCCACGGCGGTGTCATTGCCAATTACTTGGGCACACACCATGGTCATGGCTTCGCACTGGGTAGGGTTCACCTTGCCCGGCATGATGGAACTGCCGGGTTCATTGGCCGGGATAATGATTTCGCCAATTCCACTGCGCGGACCAGAAGCCAACATGCGGATGTCATTGGCAATTTTGTTGAGCGCTACTGCCAATTGCTTGAGTGCACCGTGTGTCTCCACAAGTGCATCGTGTGCTGCAAGTGCTTCAAACTTGTTTTCAGCACTTTTGAAAGGATGGCCGGTGAGCTCCGCAATCACTTCGGTTACGCGTTTGGCATAGCCCGGAGGAGTATTGATGCCGGTGCCTACTGCGGTACCGCCAAGCGCCAATTCACTCAAGTGCTCAAGGGTATTTTGTAGGGATTTGATGGCATGGTTGAGCTGCGATACGTAGGCACTGAATTCCTGCCCCAAAGTAAGTGGGGTGGCATCCATAAGGTGGGTACGGCCTATTTTCACCACATCGAGGTAGGCATTGCTCTTCGCCTGAAAAGTGTTTTTGAGCTGTACCACAGCGGGTATGGTGTACTCTACTATTTTCTTGTAGATGGCAATGTGCATTCCGGTGGGGAAAGTGTCATTGCTTGACTGGCTTTTGTTCACATCATCATTCGGATGAATAAAGCGCTGACTGTCGCTGAGCTTACCCCCTCCCAACACATGGGCACGGTTGGCAATTACCTCATTGGCATTCATATTGCTTTGCGTTCCAGAACCCGTTTGCCATATGACCAATGGAAATTCTGAATCGTGCTTACCTTCGAGTATCTCATCACACACTTGGCCAATGAGTTTCATCTTGTCTTCGCCGAGCACTCCCAATTCATGGTTGGTCATGGCAGCAGCCTTCTTTAAATAGGCAAAGCCGTAAATTATTTCCAGCGGCATGCTGGCAGCCGGACCTATTTTAAAATTGCCACGTGAGCGTTCAGTTTGGGCTCCCCAATACTTATCGGCGGGTACTTTAACC
>DAIOTP010000011.1:0-15299 GCA_036751905.1 Cryomorphaceae bacterium | reverse complement strand
ATGGTGTCCTTTTCTATTCGGTATTCCATCACTTTATAAGTTTTAAAACGTTTTCAGGAGGGCGGCCCACGACGCCAGTGGCACCCTTCAACACAATAGGCCTTTGCATGAGTTTGGGCTCGTCACGGAGTATCAGCAGCCATTCCTCTTCGGTAAAGTTGCTGTTTTTGTATTTCTTCTTGTAATCCGCTTCTTCGGTGCGTACAATGTCTTTTGCCGAAAGGTGCAACTTGGCCAGAATGAGCCTGAGATCATCGGTGCTCAATGGCTCATCGAGGTAACGCACCTCCTTGGGCATAATGCCATTTTCCTTGAGAAGGGCCAATGCTTCACGGCTTTTGCGGCAACGCGGATTGTGGTAAATTGTAAATAGGATGTCAGGCATTACACTTTTGTTTTGGCTTTGCCATACTCCATAAGGAATGCTTTCAAAAATCCATCTATTTCGCCATTCATCACATCATCTACAGCGCTGGTTTCATGGCCGGTGCGTACATCTTTCACCAATTGGTAAGGCTGCATCACGTAATTGCGTATTTGCGAGCCCCATTCAATCTTCATTTTGCTGGCTTCGATCTCGTCACGTGCTTCGAGGCGTTTTTTCATCTCCAACTCGTAGAGCTGTGAACGCAGCAGCTGCATGGCCTTCTCCTTGTTTTGAAGCTGTGAGCGCGTTTCGGTATTGTCTATGACAATGCCTGAAGGCTTGTGCTTCAAGCGCACCCCTGTTTCCACCTTGTTCACATTTTGACCACCTGCGCCGCCTGAGCGGAAGGTGTCCCATGAAATGTCGGCAGGATTGATGTGAATTTCAATGGTATCGTCGACCAAAGGATATACATACACCGATACAAAAGAGGTATGGCGCTTGGCATTGCTGTCGAAGGGGCTGATGCGTACAAGGCGGTGTACGCCATTTTCTCCCTTGAGGTACCCAAAGGCAAATTCACCTTCAAATTCGAGGGTTACCGATTTCACTCCGGCCACATCACCCTCCTGCAGGTCAAGCTCTTTAACCTTCATTCCATTTTTTTGACCCCACATCATGTACATGCGCATGAGCATGGAGGCCCAATCACAGCTCTCCGTACCTCCGGCACCTGCTGTAATTTGCATTACGGCGTTCATGGTATCCTCTTCGGCCGAGAGCATGTTCTTGAATTCCAGCTCTTCGAGGGCTTCGAGGCTTACCTTGTACTGCTCTTCTACATCACTGGCTTCTGCCTCTCCCTCTTTGTAAAAGTCGAAGAGCACTTTGAGGTCTTCCGTGGCAGATTCCACCTTGTCGAAGGCGTCGGTCCAAATTTTTTTGTTGCGGATTTGCTTCATGATGACCTCGGCTTTCTTGGGGTTATCCCAAAAGCCAGGATCCATCGTATGCTTCTCGTCTTCCGCTATTTCTATTTTTTTGCCGGGTACGTCAAAGGTACCCCCTTAGCGCTTCCAGGCGCCCGGCAATGTTGTTGACTTGCTCGGTATTTATCATGGGCGCAAAAATAGTACATTTGGGCTAAAGCCCTTTCATAAAAGCTACTAAAAACGCTCAGTGCTCAGGAGTCTATGGATTCAAGCGCTGCCCTCACCTCCTCGAAGTGGTAACCTTTGGCAGCGGCATAGCGCATGAGCTTGGCCTTGCGCTTATAAGGGTCGCTCTCTTGGATGGTGTTTTGCTTTTTCAGCAAAAGATGTTTCAATGTATCGCCATGCCCGTGCGCATCATACGCAGCCTTGGCCTCCTGCATGCTGTAGGCCGATACCCCTTTTTGGCGTAAGCCAGCCTCTATTTTCTTCCAGCCCCATTGCTTGATGCGAAATTTTCCCTCCGCATATGCAATGGCGTAACGGCTCTCGTTGAGGTAATTGCCTCCAATGAGTTCGGCAATGAGCTGCTCCACCTCCCCTCCAAATACTCCCCATGAAGCCAGCTTGCGCCGCACATCGCTGTGGGCCCGTTCCTGGGCTGCACACCAAAATCGGAGCCGGTCAAGGGTTTCAAGCGGTGGATATTTGCGCGGCAAGGCCATCAACTGCGTGTTACCACAATGTAATCCTTGATCAGGGTGCGCAGAAATGTGCGCTTGTCCTGAGGTGCCTGCGGAAGGCCCAAAACCGCTGCACAACGCTCAGCCGCCTCATGAAGCATGTCGAGGTGGGCTTTGTTGTGATAGCGCTCCGCGCGGTCGAGCACGTTCTTCACTGTAAGCATATCGTTTTCGCTGAAGCGGTATGCATCAGGATACTGTGGCTCATACTGACTGCGGTCGGCAATGCGCAATATATCACGCAGACTCAAATCGGTATCCGACTTTACGGTCACCACCATGGTATTGCTCAGCAAGCCCCCCAATCTCTGTCCCCTCACGGTGGTGCTGATGAAAATTACCCCAATTGCCCCAAGGCTGAACCATATATCGACCATCCTAAACACCCACCGTATGGCAATGTCAATCATGCGGGGCGCCTTACCCCTGATATTTACAACACGGGTTCCTGCCAAAATTTTACCGAGGGTGCGCCCCTGCAGCATAATTTCTGAAACAGGCGTGTACAGAAAGAAGACCAGCAAAACAAAATAGATGAATTGCTCGTTGATGCTCAGCAGCAAAAACAACAAAGCAAACATGAGCACCGCCATCACCACCAAATCCACTGCGAGCCCTAAGAAGCGTTGACCCAAACTGGCAATCGGAAAATCAATGGCTACATTTTGCGCAGTGTGTACACCTACTTTTCTCATAAGGCTCCAAATTTCGCACAAATTTGGATACTTTAGCTCCCTGAGGAAACGCTATGCGTGAGCGACAATTTGTAGATCAAAATCTTGAAAAGTGGCAGCGGTTTGAATCATTTGCTGAAGGCAAGTCGCACATAGGCCCTGAAGAGCTCGGCGAATTGTACGCCAGCATCACCGACGACCTCAGCTATGCCCGAACCTACTACACCAAGCGCAGCATACGTGTATACCTCAATAACCTTGCGCAGAAAACGTACCTCAACCTGCACAAGCAGCGCACCACCAAGCGTGAATCATTCCGCAATTTTTGGCTCGAAGAGCTTCCTTTGGCCCTTTATCAAGCGCGCAAAGAGCTGAATTTGTCCTTGTTGTTTTTCATCCTCAGCATGGGCATAGGTGTGTTGAGCAGCATACACGATGCCGACTTTGCAGGCGTGATCCTCGGCAATGATTATGTGCGCATGACCGAGGAGAATATTCGCAGTGGAGAGCCCATGGGCGTTTACAAACAGGCCGCCGAGATAGACATGTTTTTGCGGATAACGCTCAACAACCTGCTGGTCGCTTTCCGCACATTCGTACTGGGGGCATTTTTTGGTATCGGCTCGCTCATCATCATGTTGTACAATGGCATTATGGTCGGCACCTTTCAGTACTTCTTCATTGAGCGAGGGTTATTTACCGACAGCTTTTTAACCATTTGGATGCATGGAGCACTCGAAATTTCAGCCATAGTAATAGCGGGAGGTGCTGGGCTTACTATGGGCCGGGGTTTGCTCTTTCCGGGCACCTTGCCAAGGCTTCAGTCTTTTCAGCTGTCGGCCCGCAGGGCACTGAAAATTATGCTGGGACTTGTTCCTGTTTTTATAGCGGCAGCTTTCATAGAGGGTTTTTTCACCCGGCTTACGGAGGTTCCAAATGTTTTTCGCGGGGGCTTTATTTTTGCCAGCTTTGCATTTGTGGGTTTGTACTTTTGGTGGTTGCCTTACAGCAAATTTCGCCACACCCCTTCCGAAGAGCTTCGTGAAGAAGACTTGCTGAGCCCATTGCCCACGGAGGTGCACCTGCCGGTAATCCGCAAATCCAAAGAAGTATTCACCACCAGTTTTTCCCTGTACAGGCTCAACCTGCCTACCATTCTGGCAGCCGGAGCGGTCTTGGCGCTCTTGTACACGGGTGCTTTCAGGCTTATTTACGGAAGTGAAGGAGTGAACAACATCAACTTCACAAAAATGGCGACTTTCAACCTCAAGCAATTTCACAGTTACGGCACATTCTTTTGGAACTTTTTCCTCAATGTGGGCCTCATTTCCAGCGTTTGCTGGGTGGTATTTCGCAAGTTCCGAACCAGTGATGGCGTGGAGGACAACCTAAAACCCTACCTCGCAGGGCCCCGGCTTTTTTTAAAAATATGCGTGATCGTTACTTTGTTTGAGTTGTTTATCCTTTCGGGAAATGGTTTGGTAGCCGCACTTGGCATTTTGTTCATCCCTTATTTCACCCTGCTTATGGTGGTTTCGGCTGTTGAAGGTCTGGCGTTGCCCGATGCATTCTCCCGCATGCTGGCACTGCTCAATGGTACAAGGAGGTATCCATTCATGACATTCCTAAGCCTTGGGATGCTGTCAATTTTGATGCTCTTGTTGCTCGATTCTCCCTTCACGTGGTTCTACATTGATGTACTTCAGTGGAACATAGAAGCTGAAGACGAAACCAAAGTGCAGCTTGCATTGCTCAGTTTGTTGTTTTTGAATCAACTGGGCCTCAGCATTGTTTTACCGCTTACGGTGTATGGACAAATTCTTGAATACTACAGCGCATGCGAAATACGCGACGGCAAAGAACTCGCGAAAGATGTAAGCCACATAGGGCTACGCCGGCGCGCATACGGTATGGAAAGCGAGCAATGAAGTGGTGGTTATACATACCTGCAATTTTGTTTATGGCTGCGCCTGAGATGTCCGCGGCTATGGCTGTGAACGACAAGGTGTCGGGCTTCGACCGTGAACGCTGGGAAGCCCTGCGGGAGGGGGTCGATTACAGCGAGCAATCACCTAAGCTGGAAGAAACTGAAAATGAGCCAGGGAGTCGGTTTCTGGCACCTCTTGCAATAAAACTGTTGCGCTATGCAGGCATTGCTGTGCTTGTGATAGGCCTCGTGCTGCTCATCCTCCGCATGCTTGGAGCAATTCGCTTTACAAGAGCCAAGCGCCCTCCACCGATACAGAACCCCGGCAATGATGAAGCTATACCTGCCCCCACTTCCATAGCGACATTGGAAGCAGCGCTGATGGCAGCTGTCCAAAATGGAAATTACAGAGAAGCCATACGCATATACCACCAACTCTGCTTAAAACAGATCATTAACGCAGGCTTGGTGAGCTATGGCAGGGACAAAACCAATGGCGAATACCTTTCAGAAATCGGCGACCGCGGGCTTGCCACTTACTTTCGCCAGCTCACGGCCCTGTTCGAAATTACATGGTTCGGTGAAGCCCCTGCTGATGCGGCAGCCTTTGCACTGGGCAAACAACAATACAGCAAACTGATTGAAAAATTGAGCCATGCAAGGGCGTAAAAATCTATACATTGCTCTGGGTATTGTATTGCTTGCCGGGGTATTGCTCTTCTACTTGCTATCCATGCAGCCCAAACGGTACAACTGGCAGGAAACCTTTCAACACGATGGCAAGCAGCCTTACGACCTGAGCATTTTCCGGGCTTTGATGGTCGATTTTTTTCCCGGAAAGGGCTTTGAGGTGGTGAGCAGTTTGCGCGATGATACCTTATATTTAGAACGTACATCTGCGGTGTTCATCTACATTGACGGGCGCGCCTTTATCGATTCTGCGCAGGCAGTGCGCTTTCGCAAATTTGCTGAAAAAGGCAATACCGTTTTTGTGAGCGCCTCCAATGCACATGGACTCGTTGAGCAACTTTGTGAAGAGTGTGGAGTGCCCGCTCAAGGCAAATGGATACAGTCCAGAAAAGCCAAAAACATCAGCCCTCGGATATCCGGCCATGAACCTGTTGATGCAAACATGTACTACCAAATCATGGATGAAGTACAGCGTTACCCTTGGCCCTATTACGATGTGGATGGGTGCAATTTTCTGAACACAGAAAAAACGGGACGCTTCACTGCTATTGAAAAAGAGTACACCAATATGCTTGAGGCCAAGGTGGGCAAAGGCCGCATCATACTGCATTGCACACCTATGATCTTTAGCAACTTACACATCATCCGTCCTGAAATTCTGGAACATGCCGAACAGCTGCTCATGCGCATACCCGAAGCTGATGTGGTATACTTCGAGCCCAACTGGAACAGTCCACCGCCGCCCAACAGGCCTTTGCTCACAGAAAGTCCACTTCGCTTCATCCTCGGCAATACCTCCTTACGCTGGGCATGGTATCTGCTGCTTGGGCTGAGCCTTCTTTACGTCATTTCACAGCTGCGCAGGGAGCAGCGCAGCATACCCATCATCACCGCACCTGAAAACAAAACCCTTGGCCTCGTGGAAGTCATGTCACGGCTGTACCGCAAAGAAGGCAAGCACAAAGATGTGGTGGCATTGCAACACAAAATGTTGATAAACCACCTGCGCCGCCGGTACCGGATACAACACCACCCGGCCGACGGGCGCTTCTATACCGAAGCTTCGACCAAGCTCGGCAAATCAGAAAGCAACCTCAAAACGTTCTTCGCTGAGCTCGATGCAGCCCTCAACAATAGTGCGCTAACAGATAAAGAACTCATTGCCCTAGACAAAAAAATTACCGATTTTTACACCACATGTCCATAGAAAACGAAGAAAACCAGAACCTGCACAAAGAGACCGAAGAAGTTGGGGCTCGACAAGAAGCAGAGGCCTCCCAATCCGAAAATCAATTTGACAACTCAGCCGCGCAAGCTGCCGGCGAAGTGATGGCTGCTGTGCTCAGCCTAAAGCGTGAAATGGGCAAGGTAATTATTGGCCAGCAAGACACCGTGGAGTTGCTCCTCGCAGCCATGCTCACCAATGGCCACGTACTGCTCGAAGGTGTGCCAGGCATAGCAAAAACACTCACCTCCAAATTGCTCGCACGTTGTATTGACATTGGTTTTTCAAGGATACAGTTCACACCCGATCTTATGCCCACGGATATACTCGGCACGAGCATATTCGATATGAAGCGGTCGGAATTTTACTTCAAGAAAGGACCGATATTTAGTCAGGTTATTCTCATTGACGAGATAAACCGCGCTCCTGCCAAAACGCAAGCCGCCCTCATGGAAGTCATGGAAGAGGAGCAAGTGACCGTGGATGGTACAACCTACCCCATGCAGGCACCATTTTTCGTGGTTGCCACCCAAAATCCTGTTGAGCAAGAAGGTACCTACAAGCTGCCCGAAGCCCAGCTCGATCGATTTATGTTCAAAATTGAAGTAGGCTACCCCACACCCGAAGAAGAAGAGGCGATGCTTATGCTTTTCCGAAATGACTTTTACGGAGCCGCAGCGGCCGGTGTCCAATCGGTAATCACTGCGCAAGAGTTGCTTCGCTTTCGCAAATTGGTTGAAGAAGTGCACATCAAGGATGAACTGCTGCGCTACATAGCACAAATCATCTCAAGCACCCGCAACAACAGCGACCTGTATCTCGGTGCCTCACCCAGGGCGTCGCTGTCCTTGCTGAAGGCATCTAAAGCATTGGCGCTCATGGCCGGGCGGCAATATGTTATCCCCGACGATGTCAAGAAAATAGCATACCCCGTGCTTGCACACAGGCTCATTTTGAGCTACGACCGTGAAATTGAAGGTGTAGCAATGCGCGAGGTCGTCGAAGGTCTGTTGCGCAAAGTAGAGGTACCACGGTAATGCGCAGGCTCTGGCAATCTCTTTATTTCAGCCCCCTGTTTTTTGGGAGCGGCGCAGCGCTGGTCTTCCTTTTTGCATTCAGCTTTGCCATACCTCCGCTCTTTGTTGTGGCTCAGGTAGTGCTCATATTGTTGGGTATGTTTCTTGCTATCGACATCTATTTGCTTTACAGCACCATTACAAGCCTTACGGCAAAAAGACATTTGCCCGAGGTCATAGGGCTGGCCGACGATACAGAAATCGTACTGCGCATTCAGTACGAAGGATCCATCACCCTGCATGCCACCCTCATAGAAGAGCTGCCCATCCAGCTGCAAGCCCGTCATTTTCGCAAAGAGCTGAACCTAAGTCCCGGCATGCACGCATTGAGCTACCACATAAAGGCCATAAACCGAGGTATGTACCATTTTGGCGAAAGCCACATGCTCTTAGAAAGTCCCCTGAAACTTATACGCCGACGCCTAAGCCATAACACAGCCTGCGTGAGGCCTGTGTACCCCAGCATACAACATATGCGCAACATGTCATTGCTTGCATTCAACCGCAATGTGGTGCAACAAGGGGCAAAACGCTTGATCAGAATTGGGAAAAGCTATGAATTCGAGCAGATAAGCCCTTTTGTAGAAGGCGACGATTTCCGCAATGTGAATTGGAAAGCCACGGGCAAAACCCGGGAACTGATGGTAAACCAGTTTCAAGATGAACGCAGCCAGAATCTCTATTGCGTTATCAGCAAAGGCAGGTCAATGAAAATCAGCTTTAAAGGAATGTCGCTCCTTGACTATGCCATCAACACCACACTCGCCATCAGCAATATAGCATTAAAGAAGTATGACAAAGTTGGGCTCATCACCTTCAGCAATGTCATTGGCACAGCGCTGCGTTCCGAAAACCGCCGCGGACAGCTTCACAGCATCATGCAGGCCCTATTCAACGAAAAAGAGCGGGACCTCGAGCCAAGTTACGAACTGCTTTACAAAAGCTTAGAGCGCATTGCATCCAACAGAAGCCTTATTCTCCTCTTTGCTAACTTTACTACGCTCCAAATGTTGGAAAGGGTGATGCCCGTTTTGGTGAAAATCAGCAGAAAGCACCTTCTTGCAGTGGTACTCTTTAAGGACGACGAACTGGATAATTCTTTGAAGCTGCCAAAACAGGGCATCGACGATGTCTACACCCACACCCTAGCGCATAGATACATCTCTGAAAAAGATGACATCGCGAGAAAACTTCGCAGTCAAGGAATTCATTCCATCATTGCATCGCCAGAGCAGCTCTCTGTAGAAACAATCAATAAGTATCTCGAGCTAAAGCGTCGAGGTATGATTTAATCCTAACCAATCGGTTCGCCTTGACCATTGAGGAAAACGAACTTCAAATAAGGCAAATCATTGTCAGGGAGTATCTTGAGAGATATTTTGAACTTCATTGCGAGCTTCATACGCTGTGATACAAGGCCATTTTTGTAAAAAGCGGCAATAAAAGGATGTACCTTAAGCACTACTTTTTTAAGCTTGTGCTCCTCCACAATGTAGCGGAGATTGTTCTCAATCTGATCGGTGATGAGGATGGTGGCCTGTACTTTGCCAGTTCCCTCACAGCAGGGGCAATCCTCTTCAGTGGTGATATCGGTCACTTCGCGTACCCGCTGTCTGGTAATCTCCACTACGCCAAACTTACTCGGGGGCAATACATTGTGCTTGGCTTTATCATCCTTCATCGCTTCTTTCAACTTCTCAAAAAGCGCTTTTTGATGTGCTCGGGTATGCATATCGATAAAATCGACACAGATGATACCGCCCATGTCGCGCAGCCTCAGAATCCGGGCTATTTCTTCCGCACACTCCAGGTTGGTATCAAAGGCGTTTTGGGCTTGCCCTTTCTCACCACCTTTGCGGCTGCCGCTATTCACATCAATGACGTGCATTGCCTCGGTATGCTCAATGATCAGATAAGCGCCACTTTTAAGATTGACTTGCTTGCCAAAGGCTGTTTTAATTTGCCTGTTTACACCAAGCTTGTCGAATAGGTCTTCGCCATGGCGCACCCTGATTATGTTTTCCATAGCCGGTGCTACTTTTTGGACGTAGGTTTTGATTTCGTCTGCCAGTTCATTCTCATTTACATAAATGTTTGAAAAATTGACCGTGAGCAGATCCCTTAGTACGGATGATGTTTTATTTATTTCACCCAAAACCCGTTTTGGCGGGCTTGCCGTTTTCAAATTTTCACACAGCCTCTCCCAGCGCTCTACCAAACTGCGCAGATCAGCGTCGAGTTCGGCCACTTTTTTATTCTCAGCCACTGTACGCACGATCACACCAAACCTTTTGGGCTTGATGCTCTGTATCAATCGGCGCAAACGGGTTCTCTCCTCGCCATTTTTGATACGCTGTGACAGAGATATTTTATCACCAAAAGGCACAAGTACCATGTAGCGGCCAGCCAAGGTGACTTCTGAGGTCAGGCGAGGTCCTTTTGATGAAATAGGTTCTTTGGCCACTTGCACAAGAATGTGCTGGCTGCTGGATACTACGTCGTTGATTTTGCCATTTTTGTCAATATCATCTTCTACCTGAAAATCAGTCAGGTCAGATGTATTTTGCTTCGAGGCGAGGGTACGCTTGACAAATTTATTGAGTGATCGGAACTGAGGTCCTAAGTCAAGATAATGCAGGAACGCATCTTTTTCATATCCTACATCAACGAATGCAGCATTGAGACTCGGAATTACCCGGTGAACTTTCCCCAGATAAATATCTCCTACAGTAAAATCTTGACCGCCTTTTTCTTTGTGTAACTCTACAAGAACCTTGTCACGGAGCAGGGCAATGTCAACTTCGTTTCCCTTGGCATTAACAATGAGCTCAAGATTCACGAAAGAAGGAATTAGTAAATGAACGGGCCTCCCATGTCTTAGGAGGCTTTTCGGTATGAATGATCGCCAGATATTCCGGCGCGCAAAGGCACTATTTTACTTCTTCTTCTTGTGACGGTTCTTGCGAAGTCTCTTCTTGCGTTTGTGGGTCGCCATTTTGTGGCGCTTACGTTTTTTTCCGCTTGGCATATACCAGTGTTTTAATGTGTTTATAATTCAGTTTTCAACTGCTCTATCATCCGGCTTACACCGTTTAGAACAATGGAGTCAGTTTCGATCGTTAAATAATATTGAAGCAATTCTATCGCTTCATTGTTTTGTCCAATTGCTACTTTAGATTGAGCCAACCAAAAGTAAGCTTCCGGGTAATTTCGTCCTTGGTCCAATTCGACCACCTTTTGAAAGCGGTATACCGCGTTTTCAAACTGGCGCGAAGTTATGGAAAATTGTGCCAAGTGCCAATGGGCATCAACTTGGCTAGAATCTTCTTCTAGAATTTGCCGGAGCATCATGATCCCCTCCATGGGATTGTCCCCGTTCTGTACAAGGCCTACAGCCTCCATTAGCCTCATATCGGTTGGGCCAGCTTCAGAGATAAGCCTCTTTTCAAAAGGAAGCCTAGGTGCTGTAGCCAGCCCAACCGCAATGAGCAATGCCACCGCAATCAATACATACATTGTAGTACGGTGACTTTTCAAAGAAATACGCTTTGTGACGAACTTATTTCTTTACTTTCACATTCTTCTTCACTTTCTCAACGAAAGATTTAGAAGGCTTGAAAGCGGGAATGTTGTGTGCAGGGATAACGATAGGTTCTTTCGCAGAAATATTGCGGCCGATTTTTTCAGCGCGCTCTTTTACGATAAAACTACCGAAACCACGTAGGTACACGTTACTGCCAGAAGAAAGAGCTTTTTTCACTGAAGTCATAAATGCTTCTACAGTGGTTTGTACAGCTACTTTCTCGATACCGGTTTGTTCTGAGATTTCAGAAACAATGTCTGCTTTGGTCATAGTGTGAAAATTAGGCGTGTTTAATTGTTGAAATGAGTATTAACGGCCGCAAATATAGGGGTTAAAGCGATAGTTCAAAAACCATTTTAGCTTAATTCGCTTTTTTAAGGCATGAAACATAATACATTACATGATGAATATATCTGAACCATTGATTTCATGGTATTTACGCAACGCTCGCGACTTGCCATGGAGGCACACCGAAGACCCATATCACATTTGGATGAGCGAAATCATCCTTCAACAGACCCGCGTAGAGCAGGGAATGAAATACTATTTAAGTTTTGTTAACACTTATCCCACAGTCAACGATTTGGCCCAGGCGCCCCTCGATGATGTACTCAAGTTGTGGCAGGGACTTGGTTACTATTCAAGGGCAAGAAATCTGCATTTTACAGCCAACACGATAAACAATGATTTCAATGGCATATTTCCCGCATCTTTTGATGAACTCAAGCAGTTGAAAGGAATTGGACAATACACAGCCGCAGCCATTGCAAGTTTTGCATTCAAATTGCCATATGCAGTGGTGGATGGCAATGTTGCCAGGGTGATGGCGCGGATTTTTGACATTGAAGAATCGATTAACAGCAATAAGGGTATACGCCTCCTCCAGCAACTTGCCACGGAAATGCTCGACACCTCCCAACCCGATATATACAATCAAGCCATTATGGAACTTGGAGCGGTGGTATGTACCCCAAAGGCGGCCAAATGCCACCTTTGCCCACTCATGGACCAATGTATGGCATACCGCCACAAAACTGTTGATATCCGACCGGTAAAATTGAAAAAAACTAAGGCGCGCCGCAGGCTCATGGATTACCTCGTCCTAAAACAAGGCAATGGCTTGATTTTTCGCAAAAGAGCTGAAAATGACATCTGGCAAGGACTTCATGATTTCTACAGCATCGAAGAAAAAGAAAACCTGACCGCCAAGGACATTCAAAATCATATGCAATTGCATTTTCCTGAAGTAAATATTCGCGATATCGCAAGCCCTTCAGCATCAAAATATATACACTTACTCACCCACCAGCGCATCGAAGCAAGCTTTTGGAAAGTTGAGATTGATGGCTTCATTCCAGATAATTCTGTATATTTCGAGGTCGCAACTGAGCACATTGAGAAAATAGCCGTACCACGACTTATTGACAAATACCTCAACGATGCGTTTGGGCACATCGAGAAAAACTAACTTTGGCGCGGCATCTAAAATTTCAAAAAACGAAGCATGAAACCATGGCAGGAGTGAATAAAGTAATTATTCTGGGCAACTTAGGCCTTGATCCTGAAGTGAGAACCCTGGAAAGTGGCACCAAATTAGCCAGGTTGCGCATTGCCACCAGCGAAGCTTACACATCCAAGGATGGGCAACGCATTGAACAAACAGAATGGCACAATGTGGTGTTGTGGCGACAGCTCGCCGACGTTGCTGAGCGCTACCTCACCAAAGGCAGCAAGGTGTATGTAGAAGGCAAACTCAAAACCCGAAGCTGGAAAGACCAGGAAGGCAATGACCGATACACCACTGAGATTGTAGCCGATAATATGGAAATGATTGGAAAAGGCAACGAAAGTACCGGAGGCACCAACAACCAAACTTCAATACAAGAATCTGGTAGCTATCAGGCCGCAAAACCTAAGCCGGTCGAAGCACAAGAGCATACAAACAATAACGGCGATGACGATCTACCCTTCTAACCGTACAACCTCACCTTTTCACTAACCCAAGCTGCTTGGAACCTCCCAGTATAAGCTCAATCGTATCGGAAACTGCACTGTTGGCACAGCTGGAAACTGCCGTGCTCATTGCAATCGCAGTCGAAATATTACTGCTTGTTGCCTCTGCACTCATATCAAGTTCTGAGGTGGCTTTTTTCTCTTTGGGACCTGCCGAAATTCAAGAGGTCGAAAATGATAAAGATGAGACTTCCGACCGCATTATGGAGTTGCTCAAAGACCCCGAGCGATTGCTCTCTACCATACTTATAAGCAACAATTTCGTCAACATTGCGATAATCCTGATAAGTTCATACATCATTGCTGAAGGTTTCGATTTCACGGGTTATCCAGTCTGGCTGGGATTTGCGGTACAAGTAGTTTCGGTCACCTTTTTCCTTTTATTGCTCGGTGAAGTAGTGCCGAAGGTCTATGCTACCAAAAATGCCCTACGCGTATGCCGACTCATGGCAACGCCATTGATTGTAATCCAAAAAATAGTATATCCCTTGAGTATATTGCTAGTAACCAGCTCCAACCTGATCAACTCTAAGGTGAAAAAGCGCAGCCCGGAATACTCTGCCGACGAACTGCAGCATGCTTTAGAACTTACCAAGGATGCACAAACCACCCCGGAAGAGGAAAAAATACTGCATGGAATCATCCGTTTTGGACACACTGATGTAAAGCAAATACTTACACCGCGCACTGAAGTGCTTGCATTCGATTACGAAACACCCTACCGAAATTTATTGGATGAATTGCTGTCTCAAGGTTTCTCAAGGGTACCCATATACCGCTCATCACTCGACAATGTAGTGGGCATCCTCTACTTAAAAGACCTCTTACCCCATGCCGATTCTCAAGAACTCTTCTGGCAAAAATTGCTGCGCAAGCCATATTTTGTGCCTGAAAACAAGAAGCTTGACGACCTCATGCAGGAATTTCAAACCAAGAAGGTGCACATGGCCATAGTGGTCGACGAGTACGGCGGCACAACCGGTATAGTGACACTCGAAGACATTATTGAGGAAATTGTAGGCGATATCACCGACGAATACGATGATGAAGACATCATCTACTCGCGGCTCGACGAGCGCAACTACGTGTTTGAAGGCAAAACTCCCTTGGTTGATTTGTACAAAATTCTTGATATTGATGGCTCAAATTTTGAAGAAGCCAAAGGTGAATCAGATAGTCTCGCCGGTTTTGTGCTTGAAATTTGCGGTCGTATCCCGCCGAAAAACGAAAAAATTCGCTTTCAAGATTATCTCTTCACGGTCGAAGCTGCTGATAAACGCAAGGTAAAACGCGTTAAAATTACTTTGCCAGAGGAAGTGGTCCTGGCCGAACGTAAAAATGGACATAAATCATGAGTCCTAAATGCATCGCGGCTATTCTGTGTATGTGCTTGGTTTCGTGCAGCGGCGATGCCCCCATGCCTTTGCCTATGGGTTATTTTCGAATTGATACTCCTGAAAACCAATACAAACCGAGTATAACTTCCTGTCCATTTTCTTTTGGGCATTCTACACAGGCACGCCTTGAATTTTTTGATCAGGGCAAAGGAGGTGACAAGTGCTGGTTTGATGCTTACTACCCCAATTTCAAAGCAAGGATACACTTTACGTATAAAAATCTGGACGGAAATCTGCGGGAGTTCATTGAAGAATCGCGCGCCCTAACCTATGAGCACCACATAAAAGCCAGCCGGATCAAATCAGAACTAATAAGCCGGGATGAAGCGCGGGTTTTCGGATTGATCTACCAGCTCGACGGCAATGTGGCTTCCCCCTTCCAATTCTACCTTACCGACAGTGTTCACCACTTTTTGAGGGGATCCGTTTATGTGGAAGCCAAGCCCAATCAGGATTCTATTCAGCCTGTATTGCAGTTTATAAAAGCCGATATTGAGCACCTTGCCAAAAGCCTCGAGTGGCAGTGATTTGTCCGCAAGCCCACTTATCGTGAAGTGCGGAGGTAGTATCTCACCAAGACAAGAATCAAAACGCTGAAACTCAAAACAGCCAGCATCTGGTGTGTAGGTTGCAAAAAGGCAGGAAGGGCAAAATAAGCCATCCCTACCCCTG
>DAIOTP010000010.1:45133-46177 GCA_036751905.1 Cryomorphaceae bacterium | reverse complement strand
AGGGCATACAGGATGCCTTTCGGCAAAAGGAGGTGTGCTTATTGCAGGGCATTACGGGTTCAGGCAAAACAGAAATCTACATATCGCTCATCCGTGAGCGGCTGCAAAAAGGGGAACAAGTGCTTTACCTCCTCCCGGAAATTGCACTCACTACCCAGATCATCACCCGGCTACAGCGCTACTTTGGTGATGCTGTAGTGGTGTACCACAGCCGCTTCAACCAAAATGAGCGTGTGGAAATATGGCACAAAGTGCGTCACAACAATGAGGGCAACGGATGTGTGGTACTCGGCGCCCGAAGCGCCCTTTTCATGCCGTTTAAAAACTTGGGCCTGGTGGTGGTAGACGAAGAGCACGAGAGCTCCTTCAAGCAATTCGACCCGGCACCGCGCTACCATGCCCGAGATGCGGCCATCGTTTTGGCGGCCCATTTCAAGGCCAAAACCCTGTTGGGATCGGCGACACCCTGTGTAGAATCACTCTACAACGCTGAAAAAGGCAAGTACGCCCACGTGTTGCTCCAGGAGCGCTACGGAGGCATTGCACTCCCAAAGATCATACCTGCACTGCTCAACCGCCAAACGGCGCCTTCGGGCTACTTTACCCAGCTGCTGCTTGAGGAAATGGGCCGGGCCCTTGAACGGAAAGAACAAATCATCCTCTTCCAAAATCGCCGCGGCTATGCACCCGTGCTGGTGTGCCAAAGTTGTGGATGGAGCCCCGAGTGCACCCGTTGCGATGTAAGCGCTACTTACCACAAAAGCGCCGAGCGCATGGTATGCCATTATTGCGGTAACAAGTACAACCTTCCGCCTACTTGCCCGGCTTGTGGTAGCCACAAGCTCAAATTGGCCGGTTTTGGCACGGAACGCATTGAGGAAGAGCTCCCTGTTTTTTTTCCTGATGCCAAGATTGCGCGCCTTGATTATGACACCACCCGTTCCAAACACGCCTACACCCAAATATTAAGCCAATTCCAGGACCGTGAAATTGATATCCTAATCGGCACGCAAATGGTAACCAAGGGCCTCGACTTTGATGGGG